>NZ_NZQP01000063.1:0-46008 GCF_002695945.1 Marinimicrobium sp.
GCCCCCATGGACGGGTTCACGGCGTGTCTCACAAGGGTATGCCCCGGCGGAGCGCTTTATCCAGAGCACCAAGTTCGATCACCAATCGTTCTCGGTTGGATTACTCACGTCAGACCAACCCAGCGGGCAGGAGCGGGCGGGAGCCGATCCGGGCGCCCTACACAGTTAAGGGGGGTTGCTGTATAATCCGCCGCCGTTGAGCCGTGCCATCAACCGCCTCCCGGGGCGCGGCGCCGGACCCTGGGTCCACTCGCATCCATGACGGTCATGGATAGTCTCTCAAGGCAGAGATCCTGTTGAGAGAGTAACCCCACAAAATCAGAGGAACTCAATCGTGCTTGAAGCCTATCGTACTCACGTCGCGGAACGCGCCGCGGAAGGCGTACCCCCCAAACCGCTGAACGCAGAACAAGTTGCCGAACTGGTCGAACTGCTCAAAAACCCACCCGCTGGCGAAGAAGAGACCCTGGTCGAGCTGATCAGCCATCGCGTCCCCGCCGGTGTGGATGAAGCCGCTTACGTCAAAGCCGCTTTCCTGAGCGCCATCGTGAAAGGCGAAGCCGAAACCCCTCTGATCTCCAAAGAACACGCCGTCAAACTGCTGGGCAACATGCACGGCGGTTACAACATCGAAACCCTGGTCGAGCTGCTGGACAACACGGCTCTGGCTCCCCTGGCCGCCGACGAACTCAAGCACACCCTGCTGATGTTCGACGCTTTCCACGACGTGGAAGAAAAAGCCAAAGCCGGCAACGAATTTGCCAAAGGCGTTCTGCAATCCTGGGCCGATGCCGAGTGGTTCACCAAGCGCCAGAAAGTCCCCGAGAGCATCAAGCTGACCGTATTCAAGGTCACCGGTGAAACCAACACTGACGACCTGTCCCCAGCCCAGGACGCCTGGTCCCGCCCGGATATCCCGCTGCACGCCCTGGCGATGTACAAAAACGAGCGCGAAGGCCTGACCCCGGACGAACCCGGCACCATCGGCCCGATCAAGCAGATCGACGAGCTAAAGAAGAAAGGCTACCCGCTGGCCATGGTGGGGGATGTGGTCGGCACCGGCTCCTCGCGTAAATCCGCCACCAACTCCGTGCTCTGGTACATCGGTGAAGACATCCCGGGTGTGCCCAACAAGCGCACCGGTGGCGTCTGTATCGGCAGTAAAGTGGCGCCGATTTTCTACAACACCATGGAAGACGCCGGCGCGCTGGTATTCGAAGCGCCGGTGGACGACCTGAACATGGGCGACGTCATCGAAGTGCGTCCCTATGAAGGCAAGATTCTCAATGGCGAGACCGGCGAGCTGATTTGCGAATTTGGTCTGAAGTCCGAAGTACTGCTGGACGAAGTCCAGGCCGGCGGCCGGATTCCGCTGATCATCGGTCGTGGTCTGACCGGTAAGGCCCGCGAATCCCTGGGCCTGGCCCCTTCCGACCTGTTCCGCAAGCCCGAGCAGCCCAAGGACACCGGCAAGGGTTACACCTTGGCCCAGAAGATGGTCGGCAAGGCCTGTGGCATGGAAGGTGTGCGCCCCGGTACCTACTGCGAGCCCTACATGACCACCGTCGGCTCCCAGGACACCACCGGCCCCATGACCCGCGATGAGCTGAAAGACCTGGCCTGCCTCGGCTTCTCCGCCGACCTGACCATGCAGTCCTTCTGCCACACCGCCGCCTACCCCAAGCCGGTGGACATCGACACCCAGCACACCCTGCCCGACTTCATCATGACCCGTGGCGGTGTGTCCCTGCGCCCGGCGGACGGCATCATTCACAGCTGGCTGAACCGTATGCTGCTGCCCGATACCGTGGGCACCGGCGGTGACTCCCACACCCGTTTCCCCCTGGGCATCTCCTTCCCGGCCGGTTCTGGCCTGGTGGCCTTTGCCGCGGCTACCGGCGTAATGCCGCTGGATATGCCGGAATCGGTTCTGGTGCGCTTCAAGGGCGACATGCAGCCGGGTATCACCCTGCGTGACCTGGTCAATGCCATCCCCTACTACGCCATCCAGAAGGGTCTGCTGACCGTCGAGAAGAAAGGTAAGAAAAACATCTTCTCCGGCCGCATTCTGGAAGTGGAAGGTCTGCCGGACCTGAAAGTCGAACAGGCCTTCGAAATCTCCGATGCCTCGGCCGAGCGTTCCGCCGCCGGCTGTACCATCAAGCTGGGCAAAGAGCCGATCATCGAGTACCTGAAGTCCAACATCACCATGCTGCGCTGGATGATCGAACAGGGCTACGGCGACGTGCGTACCCTGGAGCGTCGTGCGCGCAAGATGGAAGAGTGGCTGGACAACCCGGAGCTGATGGAAGCCGATGCGGACGCAGAATACACCGAAGTGATCGAAATCGATCTGGCGGAAATCACCGAGCCGCTGCTGGCCTGCCCGAACGATCCGGACGATGTGAAGAAACTGTCCGACGTGCAGGAAACCAAGATCGATGAAGTGTTCATCGGTTCGTGCATGACCAACATCGGTCACTTCCGTGCCGCCGGCAAACTGCTGGAAGCCACCAAAGAGGAGCTGGCCACCCGTCTCTGGATTGCACCGCCCACCAAAATGGACGAGCACCAGCTGATGGAAGAAGGCTACTTCAACATCTTTGGCAGCAAAGGCGCCCGCACCGAAATGCCCGGCTGCTCTCTGTGCATGGGTAACCAGGCGCGAGTGGCTCCGAACTCCACGGTGGTATCCACCTCCACCCGTAACTTCCCGAACCGTCTGGGTCAGGGTGCCAACGTCTACCTGGCCTCGGCCGAGTTGGCCGCGGTAGCCGCCATCACCGGCAAGCTGCCCACCCCGTCGGAGTACCTGGAGTACACCAAAGGCCTGAACAGCATGGCCAGCGATATCTACCGCTACCTCAACTTCAACGAAATTGAGGAATACCAGAAGTCGGCGGACGAAGGTAAGCGCATCGCGTCGGTGCAGATTGAGGAAGTGGCGGTGTAAACCGCCCTACCCTCATCGCCCACAAAAAAGCCCGCTGGCGTGAGTCAGCGGGCTTTTTCATTTTTGTGGCGTCGCACAAACTTGCCAATGAGTGGCATAACGCCGTCGTTGTCAGCCGACCCTGTTTACGGCTGAGGGTTCCAGCCTTCGCCACCGTTATAGGTAGAGAAAATTTGCTCCCTTGAAGAGAACTCGGTTTCGTACTCCTGCTGGCTCAGTGAATAGCTCACCCAACCGCTGGTATCCAGCGGGTCGCCATTGATATCCATGCTGTTGTATTCGCGCCAGCCGTTAGTGGCAGTGGCGGTTTCCGGGTTGGGAGTCGGGTCGGTGTGCCAGGCACTTGAACGGATGTGGTCATCCATCCGGGTATTGACGAATACCACATTGTCGAAATAGTCCTGACTGCCGCCGCTGCGCGCGAGGGCAAACGTATTGTCAGCCACATTGGCACCGGTCGGTCCTTCACCGCGGGTCAGCTCGCTGTTCAGGAACACAAAGCCTTTGACGCTGTCCGGTGTGCGGGCCTGAAGGATATAGCCACCGCTACCGCCATCGGAGCGACCCACCGTGCGAATCTCACTGTTTTCAAACAGCGCCGCCTCCACATAACCCCAAATGTAATCCACGTTGCCAGCAACCAGGGACTCATAGAACCAGCTGTAACCTTTAAGCAACAGGGTGTCCTGCTCGCTCAGAAAGGCAGCGTCTTTGGCCACCAGGCGATGGGGGCTATTGAAGTAAATGGTTTCGGCCTGACCACCCTCCCCGACAAGGGTGGTATTCTCGATCGTGAGGTGCTCAAGAACCAACAGGTCCGCAGACTCGACCAGGAACAATGGGCGACCACTGGTGCCACCATTGAGCTGCTCGTTGTTGCGGTACTCGATGCGGGTATTCTCCCGGCTCTCGCCGCGCAGGGTGAGGTTGTTCTTGTTGCGCAGGTACAGCGGTTCACGGTAAGTGCCGTTCATCACATTGATGGTCACCGCATCGTCTTTGCCCAACTCCAACATGGCATAAGACAGTGCGCCCTGCACCGTGCGGAAATCCGCCTCGCCGGTTTCGGCCACCGTCAGCTCATTACCGGAAGGGGCATCCGCCGTGGTGCTAAACGTCCAGGCGGCGTCTTTACCGAGACCTTCAAATTCAGCCCCATTGAGGGTGCCGTTAATCACCCCATCGGCAATGGCGACATAATAGGTTTCGCCGGGCTCCAGAACTCCGTAATGGGGCGCGATCACCACGCTGTTGCCCTCGACCCAGATCTGCTCCGTGTTGAGGGTGCGCGCACGATCGGCCGATGGCAGGCTGTCCTGCTCGCCCAATACACTGATATTGTCGATCACAGCGTCATCACTGGCGCGGTAAATACGGGCCGAGCCCGCCGCACCGAGCGTGGGAACATCGTCAAAGGTCAGTTTGATCCGGGTATCGCGCAGAATATCGGTTGCACCAACGGCGGGAACAACTCGTTCAGCCAGATCGTAAACCGCGGTTGGCTGGACGAACGCCGGAGTGATTGTGGCTTCAATGGTTCGGATCAGAGTCGCATCAGAGCCGCTGGTAAAGGTGATGGTCGCCTCGCCCTCGGCCAAGGGGCTCAAGTGCACCTGATTGCCCTGCACGTCGACACCGACCACCGCCGTATTCGAGGACTCGACGCTGAACGTATCCGGATCCCCATTGCTCTGCACCGCCGTTACGTCGATCACATAATCATCGGTCTGCGCCTCGGCAATCCATTCACTACTGGCCGGATCAATGGTCAACTGCACCGGCTTGTTGGCCGGATCACCGATGACCACATCATCAATCTCAAACGACTTGTTGGCGGTAAACAGCCCTATATCGCCAATACCGGTGTAGTCGGTATCGGTATGGGAGCCGACATTCTCACCATTGAAGTAGACCGTCAGGGTATCGCCGATCAACTCAAAACGGACCGTGTACCACTGCCCGCCCTCCAGCGTATCTCTGGGGCCCTGGACGATTTCCCGGCCCACCTGGACCGGACGATCGATCGTGCCGTCCACCGACTTGGCGATCTCCACCTTGGTACTGTCGGTGTTGTTCTGCACATTCAGACCCGCGGCATACCAGTTACCTTCACTGTGATAGCGTGCCATCAGGTACAGGAACTTGTTTCCGGTGGTGCTGTTTTCGCGGGGGCGTATCCGCGCTTCCACGTAGTAGTCTTCCGACGGGATTTCAAGAGCGCTCACGTCGATAAAGGCCAACTCGCCGCCCTGACTGGCGGCGGTGAAGCGCAACACGTGGTTGTCGCCATCCTCCACCACATCGAAGGTACCGTTGGGTTCACCCTCCGGGTTATCCGGGGACGACTGCAGAACCCACTGATCGGCCGTGCCATCGGAGAAGTCGTCACAGAAGTACAACCCGCTCTCCGGGCAGACAAATACCGTCGACGCCGGCTCTGACGAGGCGCTCGCGCTGCTGGAGGAGGCCGGATTGCTTGAGGATGAACTGCTGGAGGAGGAACCGTTTTCCGGGGATGAAGAGCCGCCACAGGCGGCCAGCGCACTGCTCAACAGCAGCACGTACAGCCATTTTGGTTGATTCATTGTTTTTACTCTCACGTAATTATTTATAATATGTCATATCAAATGACCCCCAAATAATCTCAGTCGCTCGCCGGCCGGTCAAGCCCCCGGCTTAGGCTCTTTGGTTATACTGTGGTATTTCCCGACCACCCGCTATTGACGGACCCGACCATGCTGATACAAAACGACCATGTCGATCTCGACACTCCCACCGGCACCATGCGCACCTACGTGTACCGCCCCGCGGCCGAAGGTCGCTATCCGGCCATCATTTTCTACTCGGAAATTTTTCAGCAGACCGCCCCCATCGCCCGTTCAGCGGCGATCGTGGCCGGGCACGGCTTCGTCGTCCTGGTACCCGAGGTGGCCCACGAGCTGAATCCGATTGGCACCGTGCTGGGCTACGACGACGCCGGCAAGGAAAAAGGCAACAACGACAAGTTCGCCAAGCCGCTGAAGGATCACGATAGCGACACCGGGGCTATGGTCGCGTTTCTGGAGAAGCAGCAATACTACTCAGGCGCAGTGGGCAGCATGGGAGTCTGCCTGGGTGGGCACCTGGCCTTTCGCGCCGCGTTGAATCCGGCGATCAAGGCGGCCTGCTGTCTGTACGCCACCGACCTGCATTCAAATACCCTACCGGCACCCGACGAAGACCAGACCCTCGCCCGGGCCGGCGAGATCCAGGGGGAGCTGCTGATGATCTGGGGCCGTCAGGACCCACACGTTCCGGATCAACCTAGGGCGGAGATCAATCGCGCTCTCAGGGACGCGGGCTGTACCTTCAGCTGGCTGGAAGTCAACGGCCAGCACGCGTTCATGCGCGATGAGGGCGATCGCTACGATCCGGAGTTGGCATTGCAGTGCTACCAGATGGCGGTCAGTCTGTTTCGGAAAGCGCTGCGCTGAGAGCGGTCAGGGACCCTGACGGTATTTCGCCGCCAATGTCCTGAGCCCACCGCACCCGTGGCTCGTCCGTATCGGTTTCGGGAGCGTACAATAGCGGTATGCGTGTTATTACCTGCCTGCTAACGACTGCCCTGCTATCCGCCTGCCAGCCAACGCCGCCGGCCGAGGCGATGCTGGACGACTACCTGACTCGATTATCCAGGGTGTTATCCGTAGATATTCCCGCCATAGCCGCTGAGCCCGCACCCCGTATGCCGCCACCGCGGGAACTGCAGGTCGAGCTGGAGCCCCTGTCCATCAATCTATTGGATTTCTGGGGGTTTCGTCAGTGCGGCCTGGCCGAGGTACTGGGCGAACGCAACAGTATTCTCGGGCGGGTGATGGTCCCCTCCCAGCACCTGCACATGGACGGTCGTATTCTCCAGCGACTGCGCCATTGCATCCGGACACTGGACGACGCAGAACTGGTGGCGCTGGCCGAAGACCTCGAGCGGCGCAAGCAACAGCAGTGGCCGGCTCGCTACTGGAATGCCAGTGCGGCGGCACCGGAGCTGCGGGCTTTCTGGAGCCCATCCACCACGCCACTGGAACCCGGCCGGGAGGCCACTTTCCAGGAAGCGCTGACCGCCCTCGCCTTTCTATCGCGATTGCCAGAGCGCCTGGAACAGCAACAGTGGCCGGAACGTCCGGAGCTCGAATCGCAATACAAGGCGCTGGAGCAATACGCTCTGGGCGGCAAACTGCTGCAGAGCCTGGTGCTTGGCGAGCGCTATACCCAAGCGGCCAACCGGATGCTGGAACGAGCCCATCAGCAGAAAATGCTCTGCCCGGCGGGCCTGCCGAAGCGAGAGCTCGAATACGCCCGCAACGTCATGGTGAAGGTATTTGTGGGTGAGGTTCAGCCCTGGCTGGCGGCAGTCAATCGTCGAGCCAACAACGTCATGACGCACTATGAAGCGCTGCTGGACCAACAGTCCGCCGAACTGAGGCCTGCCATTGAGCCATTTTTTGATCAAGTGACCACGCAACACCTCGCCTTCCAGAACAGCCTGCGTGACCACGTGGCTCACTGGCAAACCCTGTTCGATGGCTGCGACAGCAAGGCGATTCCGTCGAGGTGACCGGGGCCGGAAAAATCCAGTACACTGCATGCCGTTCTAATGGTTCAACAAACGGCGAGATCATTCCGCATGTCCGACACCAAAACCGTTCTGGTAACCGGCGCCTCCACCGGCATTGGTTACCACTGCGCCAAAGCACTGCAACAAGACGGCTACCGCGTCATTGCCAGCTGTCGAAAACTGCCCGATGTCTCCCGCCTGCAGGCCGAGGGCCTGACCTGCATTCAACTGGATGTTGCGGACTCCGGCAGCATCCACCGGGCCGTCGAGGAAACCCTGCAATTGTGTGACGGGAGGCTGTACGCCCTGTTCAACAATGGCGCCTATGGTCAGCCCGGTGCAGTCGAAGATCTCAACCGGGACACCCTGCGCCGGCAGTTTGAAACCAACTTTTTTGGTTGGGCGGAGCTGACCAATGCCCTGCTCCCCGCCATGATTGCCGCCGGTGAAGGGCGCATCATTCAGAACAGTTCCGTGCTGGGCTTCGCCGCCATGCCTTTTCGGGGGGCTTACAATGCCAGCAAGTTTGCCCTGGAGGGATTGACCGACACCTTGCGCCTGGAACTCGAAGGAACCGGTGTCCATGTCAGCCTGATAGAGCCCGGCCCGATATTGAGTGATTTCCGTAAAAACGCACTGGCGGCGCTGAAAAGCAATATCGACATGCAGAACAGCCGGCATCGGGAAAAGTACGAAAATGCCATTGAGCGTCTGAGCAAAAAGGGGCCCACTCAGCGATTCACTCTGGGGCCGGATGCGGTCTACAAACGCCTGAAACACGCACTGGAAAGTAACCGACCCAAGCCGCGCTACTACGTCACCTTTCCGACCTACCTGATGGGCTATCTGAAGCGGGTGCTGAGCACCCGGAGGCTGGATAAAATCCTGGGGAAAGTGGCCACCTGAGCGACTATCTGTCATTCATCAGACGGTAATCCACGGGCACTTTTATTGTGCCCGTTTTGCCATATACGCTTCGTAGTCCGGAATGGAGCGATCCACTTCGTTGTTGAACAGCGGCGAGGCCACCATGAAATCGGCCGATATCTGGTTGCAGGCCACGGGAATGTTCCACACCGCGGCGATACGCAATAGCGCTTTTACATCCGGGTCGTGGGGCATCGGCTCGAACGGATCCCAGAAAAAAATCAGAAAATCCACTTTGCCTTCAGTGATCAACGAACCCACTTGCTGGTCACCGCCCAGTGGACCGCTGATCAGTTTGTTGATCGGCAGTTGTGTCGCATTGGCGATCACCGTTCCGGTGGTTCCCGTGGCGTAGAGCGTATGGCTCTTCAGGGTCTCCCGGTGCTTGCTGCACCAGGCCACCAGATCCTGCTTTTTGTTGTCATGTGCCACCAACGCAATGCTTTTGTTGTTGGGCAGGGTTACGGTTTTAAATTCCATACTCCACTCGCTTTAGAATCGTTATCGGTTAATCGCGTTTCTCGGCCAGGGCCCGAGTGACATCGGCAATGAGTCGAGGCCCCTGATAGATGAATCCGGTGTACACCTGAACCAACCGGGCACCCGCGGCCATTTTTTCGACGGCACTGGCGCCATCGCTGATACCGCCCACGCCAATAATCGGCAACCGGTCCTTCAGGTGACTGTGCAAGGACGCAATGACATGCGTGCTTTTATCGCGAACCGGCAGACCACTGAGGCCACCGGTCTCTTCACTGTGCGCCAACCCCTCGACCCCTTCCCGGCCAATGGTGGTATTGGTGGCGATCACCCCGTCCATACCCTGCTCCAGCAAGACCTTGGCGACCTGCTCGATGGCCACATCATCCATGTCCGGCGCGATTTTCACGACCAGGGGGACATAGCGCCCAATGGCCTGATAGTGTTTCTGTTGCTCCACTTTCAGACGCTCAAGCATACGGGCCAGGCTGTCACCAAACTGAAGATCACGCAGCCCCGGGGTATTCGGAGAGGAAATATTGAACGTGATGTACTCGGCGTGTTCGTACACCCGATTGAGACAGAAGAGATAGTCATCAACGGCATTTTCCAGAGGCGTGGTGGCGTTCTTGCCGATATTGATTCCCAGGATACCGGAATAACGACGACCCTTGACCTGCTCCCCCAGGTGATCCACACCCAAATTGTTGAACCCCATCCGGTTGATGATCGCCTCTTGCTCCGGCAGGCGAAACAGTCGCGGCTTAGGGTTTCCCGGCTGGGGCTTGGGGGTGACCGTGCCGATTTCGACAAAGCCGAAACCGAGCGCGCCCAGCGCATTGAAATAATCACCGTTTTTGTCGAGTCCGGCGGCCAGGCCCAGAGGGTTGGCAAAGCGCAGCCCCATGACTTCGACCGGGTTGTACGCCGCTTTGGGTTTGAACAACGGCAGCAGCTTCAGACGCTCTGCCGCCCCCAGCCAGTCCAGGCTGATGTGGTGAGCGGTTTCAGGGTCCAGTTTGAACAGGGCGTTGCGAATCAGCGAATACATGCAGGGGCTCTTTGCAGCGAGGTGAAACAGCGTCAAAGGATACTGGATTTCGGGTTTCTAGTCGATTTTTTCGATTTTCTTGAAGCGATTGTCGGCATCGAAATGAATCCGGAATCGGCCCCGGATTCCCTCGCGGGTAACAAACTGCCGCAGTATCGGCGCCGGGAAGCGTACACTGCGGCCATCGACGGTCTGGGCAAGCACGCTCTGAGCGCTCCCCTGGTACCAGCGCTGATATTCATCCGGGGAAATATAGAGATTGACGATTACGGCGTTCAAGGGCGATACCACAGCTCCGGGCGGTCCAGTGGGGTGTCGGGCGTCATCAACGGGTTGTCCAGGCGAATGAGGGTACGCTCATTGAGACGGGCCCGCTTCAGACTCTCTCCGAAGTGTGCCATAAGCACCCGATCAAATGAACCATCGTCAATGGCGGCCAACAGACCGCGCTCGATCGCCTCGGCCAGGCGCTCGTTGTTCCGGCGTACAAAAAAGTAATACGCCGATGGATAGACCAGAACCACATGTTCATCCACTGCCAGCTCCAGCTCGGAGAACACCCGCTGCTCTTTCCAGACTTCCACCACCGAGCGGGGAAAGTAGTCGACCCGACCGGCGTACAGCATCTTGAACATCCCCTCCCAGTGGGGCGTGCGGATCACGGGCAGACCGTTATGTTCCAGAATGGCGCTATCTGGCCAGTCATGCCCCTGGACGGTTTTCAGGTCTCGCAGCGGTGCCAGGTCAGTCATGTTGGCAAACTGGTCCTCGTCGCCCGAACGAACCATCAGCAATCGCCAGCCGATCAACCCTTTGAACAGCGGCACCCGAATGGGGCGCAACACAGTCTCTCGGGTCTTGTTGGTATTCATCCAGTGGATGTCGTACATGCCTTTCGCCACAGACATAACACTGCGACTCTCACGAAAGTTTGATAGCGTGACGGGATCCAGAACATACTCCTCCCCCGCCTTATCCAGCGCCAGGGTCAGTAGCTCCAGAAAGTAGTTGGGCCAAGTCTGGCCGTATTCTTCGCCCAGCACCGGGTATCGAATCACCAGTGCCTCACCCTCAGCGGTATTGCTGTCGGCCCAGGAAGCACCGCTCAGTACCACTGCCAGGAGCACCCCTTTCCACACCGTTTTTATAACCTGAAGTCGCATTTTTTCTCGCCCTATCCGCATAATAGTTATTAATCATCAAGAACTGCGGAACCATAGGCACAATAACGAATTCACGCACCAATTCAAAGCACGACGCATCGCCATTTTCAACCGAAGGGTCGTCAGGTATCGACAGTTTTGGACAGCGCGACGGCGCGTACCGACGCCCGGTCCTCGGCCAGGTCCATGGCGCGATCTGAACGCGCCAGTGCCAGTCGGGAGTGCCGGGTTGCGGCGCAGACCATGGTCTGATCCTCCAGAGCCGCAAGAGCACACAGCGCCTTCTGAAGTCGAATCGCCACTTCGGCAATCCCGGCACCATCCCGGGCAATCGCGGTAAAAACATCATCAAACAGATCATCCACTGACAGCTCGGGGACCCATACCCGATCGTACCGTGTCGCGGCTAGCTCGCCCTGCTCCAGGGGCCGGCGCCAGAGGGTGAACAGACGCACCAGGGTGCCAATCACATCGATCGCGGTCCCCGGATCGTTGACGCCGGGAGACAGCGCCTCAGCCGNCGACTCTTCAACCCGNTCAATGGTGTTGACCACCCNCCCNAGCCGGGCAATGCGATCGACCCANCGGACAAAGGTAATGATGACAATGCCAAAGACCCATACGGTCAGGGCAAAGATGGTGAACAGGCCGGCCCCCTGAAAGTAGNCATTTNTGACCGCNATCAGCGCCACCAGACTGAAGATGAAAGCGCCNANAAAGGCCGACAGCGCNNTCTGGNTGACATCNTCGGCAATCACCAGGGGAATGGATCGAGGCGTGGCGGCNGNGCTCGCGGAGGCGTANGCCGCGACCATGGAGCCCACGGCGAAGGTCGCNATCACCAGCATGCTGGATGCCATCACCGAGAGCAGCGNNTCCACCGAGNCGAGNCTGACNNCAGGGAGANTGNCGGCNAANGGNGCGCCNTCTGCGAGCTTGGCCANGAATACACCGCCNACAGAAAGCACGCANAGCGCCAGNGGNTTCACCCAAAGGCGCTCTCGAATTCGCTGGANGAGAAANCGNANCCGGTCTAACNNCAGGAAAGAGGATGGTTTCATAAATNCANATAGGCCTNCCGCCNTTAAGCCATAGNGCCTNAAGCNTAGGCCCGGCACCCTGAAGCGTCAAGCGTTTGGGTTCTGCGGAAAACACATCTATTATTCAANGATAGGCGTACCCAGAGCGCAACCCATCGGTAATACCTGTACCCACATAACAAGGAGCCACCATGAGCCAGCCCGTGATCGCCGACAACAAACCCGCCAAAGTGACACTCAAAAAAGGCGAAGAGTACGCTTTCTGCCGCTGCGGGCGCTCCAAGGATCAACCCTTCTGCGATGGCTCCCACTCCGGAACCGGCTTTACCCCCAAGATGTTCAAGGCCGAAAAAGACGGCGATGCCTTTCTCTGTCANTGCAAGCACACCGACGATGCCCCCTTCTGCGACGGTACTCACAAGCAGTTCAGTGATGATCAGGTGGGGAAAGAGGGGCCTGCCNGGGAAAAGGACGAGCAGAGTGGTGCTCCAACCGCCAAAGCGACNCCGGAGGAGCCCACAGTCGAATTCATTCACCTGCTCGCACGGGAAGGACTGAAAAATCTCGGCAGCCACGGGCCGGTATCGGCCATGGGCGTCCCGCGCAACGAACTGCCCCACTGGGATGACCTCCAGATCATGGTCGCCCAGATGGCGACAAAGCCCCTGATGGAGGATGTCTCCNTTGATACGGAACTGGTGGTCGGGCCCGAGGCGAAAAAACCACTCAGTCTGAAGATTCCCCTATTGGTCTCCGATATGAGCTTTGGCGCCTTATCGGAGGAAGCTAAAGTGGCCTTGGCCAAAGGNGCCGAGCGGGCCGGCACCGGCATCTGCTCCGGCGAAGGCGGCATGCTCCCGGAAGAAAAAGCCGAAAACAGTCGTTATTTTTACGAGCTCGCCAGCGCCAAGTTTGGCTACAAGGAGNAGCTGTTGAGCGATATCCAGGCGTTCCACTTNAAAGGNGGNCAGGGNGCCAAGACCGGCACTGGTGGTCATTTACCGGGTAACAAAAACACCGAAAAGATNGCTCAAGTTCGCCAGATAACCGCTGGCGAACCCGCCACCTCTCCACCCACGTTCAAGGACCTGTCCAGCGTCAAGGATTTCAAGCGCTTCGCTGACCGGGTGCGGGAGATATCNGGTGGCGTCCCGGTCGGTTTCAAATTGAGCGCNAACCATATCGAGCGGGACATTCAATTCGCGCTGGATGCCAGTGCGGANTACATCATTCTGGACGGTCGGGGCGGCGGCACGGGTGCGGCCCCCGAGATGTTCCGCGATCACATCAGCGTGCCCACCATTCCCGCCCTGGCGCGGGCCCGGCGCTATCTGGATGAGCAGAAAGCCAGTGGCCGGGTGACCCTCATCATCACCGGTGGACTCCGNGTTCCCATGGACTTTGTGAAGGCGCTGGCACTGGGCGCCGACGGTATCGCACTGTCCAACAGCGCCATTCAGGCGGTCGGCTGTGTGGGAGCGCGAATCTGCAATACCAACAATTGCCCCGCCGGTATCGCCACACAGCGCGAGGATCTGCGCAAGCGACTCAATGTCGATCAATCCGCCGAGCGTCTGAGNACTTTCTTTGACGCATCGGTGCAGTTGATGAGCGTCATGGCCAGGGCCTGCGGTCACAACGCGCTGCGGGACCTCAACCAGGAAGACCTGGCCACCTGGCATCGGGAGATGGCTCTCCTGTCGGGGGTTCGATACGCGGGCATCGGCACCCCCTGAACCCGCTTGTCTGGAGGCGCCCAGGGTGTGGTTGGCGCCTCCGGAGNAGACGTCACCGCAACATTCGATTATCATGGGTGGACAGACTCAACGACAGGCTCTGATCCGCCCGATGCGACTGACAGCCCTACTGCTTCTATTGGCACTCTGCCAGGCCACCTTCGCCGCCCGGTCAACGGAGGCGGCGGAAGTGGTGGTCGACATCCCCTATATGGAGCGGGCGGGGCTGCACCTGGACTATGCCATTGATTTGCTGACCCTCGCCCTGGCGCTGTCCGANCAGCGCTATGGCCCCTATAAAATCGTGCAGCAGCCGTCCCAAACCGTTATCCGCCGTCAGTTACTTGANCTACAGAAAAATGAGCGTTTGTCGGTCGCCATCTCCATGCCCATGCCGGAATGGCTGAACAATGCCGAACAGATTCCGTTTCCTATCATGAAGGGCTTGGCCAGTTACCGCCTNTTTTTCAGCCACCGTCAGAATCTGGAGCGGGTCAATGCCATTGAAGNTCTGGCAGCGCTCAAAACCCTGAAAATCGGACAGGGCGCGGGCTGGTCTACCGCTAAAATCCTCGAGGATAACGGCTTTGAGGTCGTGTACGGCGGGCCTTACGAGACACTGTTTCCGATGCTGCTGGGAGATCGCTTCCAGTTACTCATGCGCGGGGTGTACGAAATCAAGCCCGAACTGGAGGTCTACCAGCCCGACATGCCCGACCTGGCGATGGTGGATGAGATTGCCATATACACTTACCTGCCGATGTACTTTTTTGTATCCCGAAAGCAACCGGAACTGGCCGAGCGNTTGAACTTCGGTCTGAAAAAAGCGCACGANACCGGTCAGTGGGACGCGCTGTTTTATCACTATTTCAGTGATACGCTCAGCCTGCTGAACCTCGAAACAAGACGGGTGTTTTATCTGAACAATACCAATATTGANCGTTCTTTCTATGCCAACGACAAGCCCTATCTGCTGCCNTCCATTGTGACGNTGGAGTCGCAGCGNCAACAAGCCATCACCGATTGACGCNGNCCCGCTCTGAATGCCGGAACAACACCGGACACTTATCCGATTCAATCCATTTTTTGAGAGAGTGACTTTTGACCCCTACCGACTTTGCNACCCTGCCCCTCGATCCTGCTCTNCTTCGCAACCTGGATTCCCTGGCGTACCACCAGATGACGCCGGTTCAGGCCCAGAGCCTACCCGAGGTGCTNGCCGNCCGGGATGTGATCGTTCAGGCNCGTACCGGTTCNGGNAAAACCGCCGCCTTCGGGCTGGGCCTGTTGCACAAGCTTCAGGCGCAACGCTTTCGCATTCAGTCNCTGGTGCTGTGCCCGACCCGGGAGCTGGCCGACCAGGTGGCCGAGGAAGTNCGCACCCTGGCGCGAACCCTGACCAATATCAAAGTNTTGACGCTTTGCGGCGGTGTGCCGATCGGACCGCAGATCGGCTCTCTGGAGCACGGTGCGCACATCGTNGTNGGCACNCCCGGGCGGATCGAGGACCATCTTCGCAAAGGCACGCTGAATCTGAGCACCGTGGATACCCTGGTGCTTGATGAAGCGGACCGGATGCTGGATATGGGGTTTCAACCCGTGCTGGACCGGATTGTCGAACACATCCCNTCGGACCGACAGACACTGCTGTTCAGCGCCACNTTTCCTCCGGNAATNGANTCNATCGCACAGCGGATCATGAATCAACCGGTTCGCATTACCGTTGAGGAGCNTCACGATGAGCGCAGCATTGAAGAGCTTTTTTCGCCGATTGACGGGCTGTCCCGCCCCGAAGCGGTGCGTCTGCTGCTGTTGGCGGAACGACCGAACGCCGCCCTGGTATTCTGCAATACCAAACAGGGCGTCAAAGCCCTGACCCAACACCTGAACCAGAATGGTCTCAACACCCAGGCGCTGCACGGTGATCTGGATCAGNGAGAGCGGGATCAGACCATGGTGCTGTTTGACAACAACAGCTGTTCGATCCTGGTGGCCACAGACGTCGCCGCCCGAGGGCTGGATATCGACGCCGTGGACCTGGTGATCAACCATGAAATCGCCCGGGACAGCGCGGTGCACACGCATCGGGTGGGGCGCACCGGCCGTGCCGGCCGCCAGGGGAAGGCCATTACCCTGTTTGATGAAAAAGAACGTTTCAAATTGGCCCGCCTGGGGGACTCACTCACCATCGAGCCGCTACCGGACAAGGGCATTCTCACACAGCCGCCCTATCGGGCGCCGATGGCCACCTTGCAGATCGACGGCGGGAAAAAACAGAAAGTACGCCGGGGCGATATTCTCGGTGCGCTCACCGCACCCGGCGGACTGGACGGTCAACAGGTGGGCAAAATACACCTGCAGGACCTGCGAGCCTACGTCGCGGTCAAACGCTCGGAAGCCACGATCGCCCTGGAGATGATCAACAAAGGCAAACTGAAAGGCCGACAGTTCCGCGCCCGCCTGGTGCGATAAGCGGATGCCTCGTCAGTCGAAGTCCTGCTGTTCCATCCAGGGAATGATGCGCTCGAACGCTTTCTCGATATTGTCCATGGAGGTGGAATAGCTCAGCCGCAGGGAATTGCTGCAGCTACTGCCAAAGGTTTCCCCGGGGATGGTGCACACCCCGGTTTCCTTGAGCAGACGCAACGCGATATTGGTACCGTTGGCGCCCTCCGGCAATGACGGAAACAGGTAAAACGCCCCTTCCGGGACATAGCCGGTCATGTGCGGCGTCTGCTCCACCAGCTCCACCAGACGATCCCGGCGCGCGGTGTATTCCTTGAGCATGTGATTGATGAAATCATTGCCGCCGTGCAGTGCCGCCACCCCGGCCCACTGGAACGGGGTATTGGCCACGGTGGTGGTGAACATGTGGTAGCGACGCAGTTTTTTGATCGCCCCCTGACTGCCAATCAGCCAACCGATGCGCATACCCGCCATGCTGTAGGTTTTGGAAAAACTNCTGACCACCATNACATGATCGAGATCGCTGCAGCAGGACAACACCGATGGGTAGGTTTTTCCGTCGTAAATGAGATGGTCGTACACCTCATCACTGATGATCTGGATACCGCGATAAGCGGCTTCTTCAACAATCGCNTCCAGGGTTTCCCGCGGATAGACCGTACCGGTGGGNTTACTCGGTGAATTGAGCACAATACCGTAGGTATGGGGCTCGATCGCGTCGATGACTTCCTGGGGATCCAGTTGGTGATTGTTTTCCGCGCGGGTGGGAATNTCGGTGACCTCCCCCCCGTTCATCCGGATCAATGGGGAGTACAACATGAACGCCGGATCTGGCACGATGAAATGCCGCCCCGGCGCGGACACGGCGGTCAGCGCCAGGTAAAGCGCCTCGGTGGCGCCGGTGGTGATCATGATGTTGTCCGGGCTCANGGTCCGCTGGTACCGCTCNCCGTAGTAGATCGCGAGCGACTCCAGCAACTCGGGCAGGCCGGCATCCATGGTGTAGCCNGTCTGGCCACGCTGCAGCGCTTCCACCCCCGCGTTGATCACATTCTGAGGCGTCGGCAGGTCCGGTTGGCCGATGGACAGATGAATCACATCGTCCATGGTGGACGCCAGGTTGACCATTTTCCGGATGCCCGGAATCGGAATGGTCATCAAGGCCGGNTTCCAGATGGGATCCTCGGATTCGTAGAACTCGAAATCCATATTGCTCAGTGGCATACCGCTTCCCCCTTCAAGACATCAGTGCCGGACGACGATCGGTCAGNTCGTTGGCCTGCTGATACGCATCGGCGGTTTGCAACACCAAAGCGTCATTNTAGCGNGCCCCCACCAGTTGCAGGCCNATGGGCATACCACCCGAATCAAAACCACAGGGCACGGTAATGGCGGGCTGCCCGGTCATGTTGAACGGATAGGTAAANGGCGTCCAGGTGGGCCANCGGGTATTGGGCCAGTCCTCCGGGACTTCCCGTCCGGTCTTGAACGCGGTAATGGGCAAGGTGGGCGTCAACAGCAGATCGTACTTCTGGTGGAAATTCGCCATGCGCTCACGCAGGCGCATGGATTCATCCACCGCGCCCATATAATCAATCATGGTCAGTCTGCCGGCCTTTTCCGCGACCTTGACCAACTGAGGGTCCATCCGCTCGCGTTTTTTGGTGCCCAGCTCGCGCATGGCATTGGCCNCGCCGCCGTAGAACAGATGGCCAAAGGCGGGTAAAGGATCGCTGAAGCCCGGGTCCACCCGGACCACCTCGGCGCCCAGCTCNCGGAACANTTCAACCGANTGCGCCACCGCCCGNTCAACCTCCGGGTCAACGTCNACATAGCCCAGNTTGGGACTGTAGGCGATGCGCAGCCCTTTGATACTGCGCCCCAGGTTCCCCAGATAATCAATATGTCGACGGGGAATGGCCCGGGTGTCGCGATGATCNTGCTCGGNGATCACATTCATCATCAGGGCACAATCCTGCACCGTCCANGTCATGGGGCCCGCCTGGGTCAGCNAGCCGAACGGACTGGCGGGCCAGTGGGGTACTTCGCCCGCGGAGGGTTTGAAACCCACCAGGCCGCAGAAGGACGCGGGAATACGGATGGAACCACCGGAGTCCGTGCCCAGCGCCAGTGGTGCCATCCCCAACGCCACCGCCACGGCGCTGCCGCCACTGGCACCACCGGCGGTTTTCTGTGGGTTCCAGGGNTTATTGGTTACCCCATCGACCGGATTGTCGGTCACCGCTTTCCAGCCGAATTCCGAGGTGGTGGTTTTGCCGATGGGCACATAACCGTGGCGGGCCAGTGCCGCGGTGGAGGGNGTCGTCCTGTCCAGCGTATGTTTGGGGTCCACCGCCAGAGAGCCCTTACGGGTGGGCCACATGGGGGTAAAAAACACATCCTTCACCGCCACCGGCACACCGTCGAGCGTACCCTGNGGCTGATGCTGTTGATAGCGCTGTTCGGACTCGCGCGCCAGCGCCAGGGTGGTGTCGCGATCCACCAGGCAAAACCCGTTGGTTTCGGAATCCACCCGCTCAATCTGATCGAGCATGGCNGTGGCCACCTCGACCGGTGACAGGGACCCGTCCCGATACTGNTCCAGAAGTTCTACCGCGGTCATCCGCAACATCGTTTGGCTCATCAACGGCCCTCCCCGGTCAGCCTTTGGATACCAGATTGTTCAGTGCNTCACCCGCCTGCCAGCGGGTGAAGTTGTCGGTGAATTGTTCGCCCAGCGCCCGGCGCCAGCCGATAAAGTCACCGGCCATGTGGGCGGAAATCATCACATTGGGTTTATCCCACAGGGGATGATTCTCGGGCAGGGGCTCTTCCTCGAAGACATCCAGCGCCGCCCCGGCAATGTCACCCTGTTCCAGCGCCGCAAGCAACGCCTCAGNGGCCACAATGGGCCCNCGCCCGACGTTGATCAGATGCGCCGACGGCTTCATGGCCCGAAAGGTTTCCCGGTCGAACAGGCCTTCGGTATCCGGTGTTAACGGCGCGGTGATCACCACATAATCGACATGGGGCAACACCGCCATCATGTCTTCCTGGGCGTGCACCTTGCGAAACCCTTCAATAGTCCGCTCGGTTCGGGCGGTGCCTTCAACCTCGAGCCCCGCCGCATTGAGCAACTGCCCCACCGTGGTGCCAATCGAACCGGCGCCGACTATCAGTACACGTTGGCGATCAATCAGCCGGGTTTCCCGGTGCTGCCAGCGATGCAGACGCTGGTAGTTGAGGTTCCCCATGGTGTCTTTGGCAAACAACAGAATGGCCCCCAGCACATATTCGGCAATACCTCGATTGAAAATGCCCCGGGCATTGGTCACGGGAATGTCGCTGTCGCGCAGCGCCGGGAACATCAGCGCATCCACCCCCGCGCTGGTGGCATGCACCCAACGCACGCTGGGCTTTTCAGGCCAACAGCGCTCGATCATTCCTGAACGGAAGTCGGTGACCACCAGAATGTCGGCTCGGGTCAGCGCCTCGGTCAGGGCCTGCTCGTCTCTCACGTGGGTCACCCGAACCGAATCGGGCAGCCCATCCAGGCCTGGCAGATCCGGTTCG
Source organism: Marinimicrobium sp. (assembly GCF_002695945.1). Classification (NCBI taxonomy): domain Bacteria; kingdom Pseudomonadati; phylum Pseudomonadota; class Gammaproteobacteria; order Cellvibrionales; family Cellvibrionaceae; genus Marinimicrobium; species Marinimicrobium sp. The sequence goes on from NZ_NZQP01000063.1 coordinate 19,984, forward strand.
TCGTCGGCCGTGAGTACCGCTACTTCGGTCATGATGGATCCCTTTGAGTCGATTCAGTCGTTACAGTTCAGAGGCAACGGCTTCGAGCACTTTGCCGAAACGGTCCGCCGCATCGTCCACTTCTTCCGCCGAAACCACCAGCGGCGGCAACCAGCGGATGATCTGCCCGGCGGTGCCGCAGCGCAGCAAAAGCAGTCCACGCTTCTCGGACTCCTTTGCCAGTTTTTCCGCAATGTCCGCTCGGGGTCGATCCGGGCTGTGGGCGATCTCCATGCCCAGCATCAACCCCCGACCACGCAGGTCATCGATCCAGGCGTACTCTTTCTTATACGCCTCCAACCGAGCATACAGCTGTTCGCCTCGCTCGGCGGCATTGGCGACCAGCTTCTCGCCCTCGACCACGTCGAGTGTCGCCAACGCAGCGGCACAGGCCACCGCATTGGCACCGTAGGTCCCACCCTGCGAACCGGGCAAGCCTTGGTTCATCAGCGACTGGGACGCGGCAATCGCCGACAGCGGAAAACCACTGGCCAAGCCTTTGGCGGTAATGACAATGTCTGGGTGGACATCGGCATGTTCATGGCTCCAGAAGCGCCCGGTGCGGCCGTAGCCGGCCTGGATTTCATCGGCAATCAACAGGATGTTGTGGTCTTTACAGCGCTGGGCGATGCCTTCCAGAAAGACCTTCGGAGCCGGGTAATAGCCATATTCACCCTGCACCGGCTCAATGATCATGGCCGCAGTATCTGAGGGCGCACTGTGGGTTTTCAGGATTTCATCCAGCTCGCGCAGGCAGAACTCCACCGCCGCCTGTTCGTCCCAACCATAGCGATAGGCGTGGGGAAAGGGGGCTGTCACCACCCCGGCCATCATGGGGTGAAACCCGGTGCGCACTTTGGTACCGGAGGTGGTCATAGAGGCAGCGGCCATGGTCCGACCATGAAAACCGCCGTGAAAGGTCAGGATGTTCGCCCGGCCGGTGGCGTGTCGAGCCAGCCGCAAGGCCATTTCGACCGCCTCGGAACCGGAGTTGGCAAACGCCACCGAATCGATGCCCTTGGGCATTTTTTCCACCAGGCGATCGGTCAATTTGAGCATGGGTTCATGGGTCACCGTGGTGTACTGGGCATGAATGACTTTACCCACCTGCTCCTGTGCCGCCTTGACCACCGTGGGATGGCAGTGGCCCGTGCCGGTGACTCCAATACCCGAGGTAAAGTCCAGATAAGCCTGACCGTCAGTATCGTAAAGCCAGGCGCCCTCGCCGTGTTCAACGCAGACGTTACTGGACTGTTTCAGGAGTGGCGACAGATGGCTCATGGATAGTGCTCCTGTTTTCTCGATGGTGCTTTCATTTACGATTGGTGATGATATTCAATCCATTCTCATGAAAGATGCCCGAGAATGGATTGGGTGATCTCATCGGTGGTGCGCGCACCGCTGTTCTGCTCTTGTGATTGACGATGTTGTGCCTGCAGATCTTCGGCAACCGCCGAGCGCAAGGATTGCGCCGCATCCGCCAGACCGAGCCAGTCGAGCATCATCGCCGTGGTCAACAGCATGGCGCTCGGGTTCGCGATACCCTGCCCCGCGATATCCGGCGCGCTGCCGTGGGTCGGCTCGAACAGGGCCGGCCGGGACTTGTCATCGGGGTTGATGTTGCACGAGGGCGCCACACCCAGTCCACCGGCCAACACGGCGGCCAGGTCGGTCAGAATGTCGCCGTGCAGGTTGCTGGCCACCACGACATCGAACTGCCAGGGGCACTGGACAAACTTCATGCAGGCGGCGTCCACCAGTTCGTGATGCACGCCAATGTCCGGATACTCCCGCGCGACCTGTTCAAAGACCTCGGTATACATTTCACCCCAATGCGGTTGTGCATTGCGCTTTGTAATCAGGCACACCTGGGCGCCCTTCAGGCCCGAGCGGTCGCACAGGTACTCGCGCAGCTCGCCGTCCTGCTCTCGCAACGTCAGTCGCTCCCTGGCCCGATTGAAGGCATGCCGGATCAGTCGTTCGGTGGCCTTGCGGGTAAACACTTCCAGTTGGGTGGCGGTCTCATCCGGCGTGCCGGCGCGCAGTCGCCCACCCTGATTGACGTATTCGCCCTCACTGTTTTCCCGAATGACCAGCATGTCGATATCTTTGGCCCGCTCATCGGCGAGGTACTGGGGCGCTCCCGGAAGCAGGCGCGCCGGGCGCTCACAGGCCCAGAGATCCAGGCCTTTGCGGAAAGTCAGCAACGGCGCCAGAGACACACCGTCGGATAACCGGTAACGCTTGGGATCGCTGGTCGGCCCCGGATCGCCAAGCGCACCCAACAACAGGGCCTGATAGTCGCCGAGCCGCTCCAGCGCATCCGCCGGCATCATTTCGCCGTGCTCACGATGCCAGGCGGTACTCGGCCAGGGCAGTGTGTCCCAGCTCAGAGGCAGGTCATACCGCTGGCGCAAGGTGTCCAGCACCCGTTCGGCCGCGGCGACCACTTCCACACCGATACCGTCTCCGGGCATCAACGCCAGCTTGATCGGTTGCTGGGCCATGGCCGTTACTCCCCACCCATGCAGAGGTATTTGATTTCCTCGTATTCGGCCATACCGTGACTGGACCCTTCCCGTCCCAGTCCCGATGCTTTCATGCCACCGAAAGGTGCGGCGGCATTGGACACGGCGCCCTCGTTGACGCCGATAATGCCACTCTCCAGCGCATCGGCGACACGCCAGACGCGATGAATGTTCTGGCTGTAAAAGTACGCCGCCAGACCATAGGGCGTATCGTTCGCCAGGCGAATGGCGTCGTCTTCAGAGTCAAACGCCATGACCGCGGCCAGGGGGCCAAAGGTTTCTTCGTGACAGACCTGCATTTCCGGTTTGATACCGGTGAGCAACAGTGGCTCCACATAGTTGCCCCTGTCGCCCTCCGGTGCCGGACCGAAGACCCGCTTGGCCCCTTTGCTCATGGCGTCCTGATAATGCTGCTGGACCTTTTCGACCGCCGCGCGGTTGATCAATGCGGATTGATTGACCCCTTCTTCAAAACCGTCGCCGACCTTGAGTGTCTTCATGGCCTCGGTGAGTTTTTCAACGAAGGCATCGTGCACGCTGCGCTGCACCAGAAACCGGTTCGCGCACACGCAGGTCTGGCCGGTGTTGCGAAACTTGGAGGCCATCGCCCCCTCGACCGCTTTATCCAGATCGGCATCATCAAACACGATAAACGGCGCATTGCCGCCCAGCTCGAGGGACACTTTCTGAATGTGTTCGGCGCACTGGGACATGAGAATACTGCCCACCCGGGTAGAACCGGTAAAACTGAGCTTGCGCACCACCGGGCTACGGGTCAGCGCCTCGCCGATTGGTTGGGGTTTGCCGGTGATGACGTTCAGCACACCGGCGGGCACTCCAGCCTCCTCGGCCAGTTGCGCCAGCGCCAGCGCCGTATAGGGTGTTGCCTCGGCGGGTTTGACGATCATTGAGCAACCCGCTGCCAGCGCTGCGCCCGCTTTGCGGGTGATCATGGCGGCCGGGAAATTCCAGGGGGTGATACAGCAGGTCACGCCCACAGGCTGACGGGTCACCACAATATGCTGACCGGGTTTGGCGCCGGGAATGGTTTCGCCATAAGCGCGGCGCGCCTCCTCGGCAAACCATTTGATAAACGATGCGGCGTAATTCACTTCGCCCTTGGCTTCGGCCAGGGGTTTGCCCTGCTCAAGCGTCATCAGGGCACCGAGGTCATCGGTATGATCCAGCATCAACTGATACCAGCGCATCAATACCTCATTGCGCTCATTGGCCGTCTTGTGACGCCACACCTGAAAACCCTTCTCGGCTTCCGCGATGGCACGTGCCGTGTCCTGCTCATTGCAGTTGGGAACCTGGCCGATGATCTCCCCCGTTGCCGGGTTGTCCACGTCCAGCGTTGCACCGCTTTGCGCCTGCGACCATTGGCCACCGATGTAACAGGCTTGCTGAAACAGTGCCGCGTGGCGGAGTTTGATCGGGGCTGTTTGCTGGGTCTTGGCCATCGTCATCGAGCTCCTGTCCATCTCATCGTGAAATCGTAAAACGATCAATTCGTTACCTGCTCCAACTCTAGCAGACATCGGCTGGCTGAAAGCAAGTGTTTTTCCGACTTTTTGTCAATAAATGTTGACAACTTCGTTGAACCCTAACAGTTCGTGGGCAAAAGTTTTGACGCCTAAAGATTACTCCCAATCTCCGTACTGGGTGATCTGCACCAGATCGAGCAGCTCGCGCAGCGCCACGGAAAAAATCGCGTAATCGGTACCGCTGCTGTTCTGCACCTCATTCATCATGGAGCGCCAGCGATCCAGCTGCGGAGCGAACTGTTCCGCCCAGTGTGCGACCGTGTGCTCCACTGAACACTCGTTGCTTACCCATCCGCACAATGCCAACGTCAGACTGCGCAATTGCGATTCCAGATCATCCAGATAGGTTTCCCGCGCCATCGCCTGCCAGTAGCTTTCTACGGCCGCCTCAGAAATCTGGCGGGCAAACTCATGCAACTGCAATTGCTCGTTGATACTCAAATAGAGACCCAATACAGACAACAGAGGCAACTCGGTGTGACGAGAAGCCTCGGCGACGCTCAAGCCGGAATACAGATGCCCGGGTGTCGCGACGCGAGGCACCAACGCCTCAGGCACGCCAGCCTGGGTCAGATAGCCGACCTGCGCCTGCCAATCCTCCAGGGCGGCACCGCTCAGTTGCCCCGGCAAGGTGCGAATGACCTCTTCCACCAGGGGCATGAACTGTTGGATTTCCGTGCCCGGATCAAGATGACTGCGCCGGTTGCGTAAAAACCAGCGTGACGCCCGCCGAACTCGTCGCATCAAGGTTTTCATCAGCTCCATCTGCACACTGGCATCAACCTGATAATCCAGCGACTCCAGCGTCTGCCAGACATCATCCAACTGATAAATATCCCGGGCAATCACGTACGCCTTTGCCATATCTCCGGCGCCCACACCGGTGGAGTCCAACAGTCGTTGAGCAAAACTGAGCCCCATGGTATTGACCAGATCGTTGGCCACCTGGGTCGCGACCAGCTCCTGACGCAGCCGATGGCGATTGATCCACTCGGGGTAGTCTTTCTGCAGCGGCTCGGGAAAAGCACGAAACGCGAATCGGGCAATATACTCATCACTGGCAAGATCCGCTTCGGCCAGGTCGTTTTTCAAAATCACCTTGGCATAGGAAATCAGCACGGCCAACTCCGGACGTGTCAGACCTTGCCCCTGAGCCTGACGTTCCGCGAGCGTTTCCTCGTCCGGCAAAAACTCCAACTGGCGATTCAGCCGCCCCTCGGATTGCCACACGCTCATGACCCGCCGATACTCAGCATTACGACGCACCGCATCGGAACTCGCAAGGCTGATGGCCTGGGTCTGGCGATAATTGTTATCCAGAACCAGTGCCGCCACCTCCTCGGTCATGGTCTCCAACCGCTGATTGCGTTGTTTTTGCGTCAGGTCACCGTTACTCAGCACCTCGTTCAGCAGTATTTTGATATTGACCTCGTGGTCCGAACAATCCACGCCCGCCGCATTGTCAATGAAATCGGTATTACAAGCACCGCCCTGCAGCGCAAACTCGATCCGGCCGCGCTGGGTCATACCAAGGTTACCGCCCTCGCCCACCACTTTGCAGCGCAGCTCACTGCCGTCAACGCGGACTGAGTCATTGGTCTTATCTCCCACCTCCATATGACTTTCGGTACTGGCTTTGACGTAGGTCCCTATACCACCGTTCCACAAAAGATCCACCGGTGCTTTTAGCAATTGATGAATCAGCTCGTTCGGGGTCAGCTCATCGTCTTCCAGCGCAAAGCGCTGCTTCATTGCGTCGGTAAGCGGAATCGCTTTGGCGTCCCGGGAAAAAACGCCCCCGCCCTCGCTGATCAGGGATGCGTCATAATCGGCCCAGCTTGAGCCGGGCGTACTGAACAACCTCTGACGCTCCTGAAAGCTCTTTGCCACATCGGGATTCGGATCGATAAAAATATGCAGATGGTTGAACGCCGCCACCAACTGAATGTGTTCGGACAGCAGCATACCGTTGCCGAACACATCGCCACCCATATCGCCAATACCGACAACGGTAAAGTCCTCGCGTTGAATGTCCAGGCCCTGTTCCTTGAAATGCCGCTGCACCGCCACCCAGGCTCCACGTGCCGTGATCCCCATCGCCTTGTGGTCATACCCCTGGCTTCCTCCGGACGCAAAAGCATCCCCCAGCCAGTGGCCATACTCCGCAGAAATTTCGTTGGCAATATCGGAAAAGGTCGCGGTCCCTTTATCGGCGGCCACCACCAGATAGGGATCGTCTTCATCCAGTCTGACCACCTCTTTGGGTGGCACCAACTCCCCCGCCACCCGATTGTCCGTCAGATCAAGCAGCCCGCGGATGAACGTCTGATAGCAGGTGATTGCCTCCTTTTGCAGCGCCTGTCGGTCACCCCCAGCGGGCGGACGCTTGCAGACAAAACCGCCTTTTGCGCCATTGGGCACAATGACCGCATTCTTGACCTGCTGGGCTTTGACCAACCCCAGCACTTCGGTTCGATAATCCTGCAGTCGATCCGACCAACGCAGCCCCCCGCGGGCAACCTTACCCGCGCGCAGGTGCACACCCTCCACACGCGGGGAATAGACAAAAATTTCATACAGCGGGCGGGGCTCCGGAATATCGGGAATCCGGCGGGGCATCAATTTGAAGGCCAGATATTCTTTGAAGCGGTCATCCCCATCTCGCTGAAAATAATTGGTTCGCACCGTACCATCGAGAATCGCCAGATAGCGTCGAATGATGCGATCCTCATTAAGGTTGGACACCTGATTCAGGGAATCCAGAATACGCGCGTGAATGGTGCCTCGCCGCTCGGTACGATCACCACTGGCTGATGGGTCAAACTGCGCTTTGAACAGGCTGATCAGATCCCGGGTTATGCGGGCATGGTTGACCAGTGCCGAGGCGATATAACCCTCGGTAAAATTGAACAATGTCTGGTGCATATAGGCCGCCAGAGCCCGCAACACCGTCACTTCCCGCCACGTCAGCCCGGCACTCAGCACCAGGCGATTGAAACCGTCGCTCTCGGCGCGCTGATTCCAGACTGCCGCAAAGGCATCCTGAAATTTGTGGCGCACGGCCGGAATATCCAGAGAGGCCTCGGCATCGTAAGTGAGATGAAAGTTGTGCAGATAAACCTCATCACCCGAACTCGATACGATGTCGTAGGGGTGCTCCGCTACGACCCTAAGCCCCAGATGTTCAAGAACTGGAATCACATCCGACAATTCCATCGGGGCGTGTCGGCGGAACACCTTGAACCTCAACCCCTGCGCCGAACGATCCGCCGGTTGATAAAAGCTCAGGGCGAGATCACCGTCGCCGTCGAGATTCAGGATATGATCGAGGTCCTGAACCGCGATCCGCGCATCAAAGTGCTCGCGATAGGCGGAAGGAAATGCGTCCTGGTACTGTTCCAGAAGCTTGACCGCCAGTTCCTCTCCTTTTGCTTCCGTCAGCGCCTCAAGCAACTGGTCCTCCCAGGACCGGGTGATTTCGATGATCTGCCGCTCGAGCTGATCGACATCGAACGGCACCGTGCTGACGCTGGATGCCGGACCATCGTCTTCCAGGCGGAAGACCAGATGCACCCGGGCCAGAATCGACTCGGAAAAGTAGGTGTTAAACTCCACTTCCTCCGCGCCCAACGCTTTGCCCAGTAGCGTCTGGATCTTGATCCGGATGCGGGTGGTGAAAAGATCCCGTGGCACGTAGACCAGACAATTGACAAAACGACCGAACGCATCGGGACGGACAAACAGGCGAACCCGGTAGCGCTCATTGATTCGGGCCACACCGGTGGCAATTTCATAAAGCTGGCTGGTACTGCTCTGGAACAACTCGTCCCGGGGAAAGGTTTCAAGAATCTGGCGCAGTGCTTTGCCATCGTGACCGCTGCGACTCAGTCCAGAGCGCTCGAATACTTCACTGACTTTTTCCCGAATCAGCGGAATTTCATAGGGGCTCAGGGTGTACACCGCCGAGGTATACAGACCCAGTAATCGGCTTTCACCACACAACTGACCGTCGGCATCAAACCGTTTGATCACGATATAATCAGAGTAGGCCTGCCGGTGCACGCGGGAACGCTGTGGTGCTTTGGAAAAGGCGATCAACTTGGGAGACAGGTGAAACTGCAGCGTGCCCGGGTTTTCGTCACTGACCGGTTTGCGATCCGCAGCGGTATCGGCATCCCGGAACAGGCCGAGACGCTTGTCCGTGCGCTCCACCAACCAGGTGTCACCGTTTTCGGTCACCAGGTCGTATTCGGTGTACGCCATGAAGGTAAAATGATCCCGAAGGAGCCAGTCCAGAAACGCCTGATTCTCCGGCACCTTATGATTCAATGGTGCCTGGGTAACCCGACTGAGCTGCTCTGCAGCGCTTGACGCGGCCTCTTTCAGCGCACTGAAATCATCCACCACCCGCCGCACCTGCTCCATCACCGTCATCAGCGACCGACTGATCTGGCGCAGTTGACGCGTATCGGTGTGCAGCCGGATCTCCATGTACACCAGCGCTTCCACGGCGCCTTTGTCAGAATCATCCGACGTCTCATCGCCCTCAGCCGGCCAGAGTCCAACCGGCCGCTGCTGCTCGTCTCTGATCACACCGAGCACCGTGCTCTTGATGCTGTGAATCGCAATATTGCGCCGATTCAGCTCGATCCGAATGGAATCGACGAGAAAGGGCATATCCCGCTGCTGAACCAACAACACACTGTGCGGACAGAGCCAACCATCCTCTTCCAGAGTTGGATTGAACAGGCGCACGGACGGCTTGCCGGGCCGGAACTGATTCATCAACCGCCAGGCGCTGTGCACCGCGCCGAAGACATCCTTGATCGGTCGACCGACCCATTCCTCCAGAGGTAAACGTGCAAAAAAAGCCCGACTGAAGGTGAGCCAGAGTGCCCATTGGCTTTCCTCAATGGAATCTCCCGCCAGGGCATCCAGGTCCGCAAACAGCTCATCCTTATCTCCGGCGTTCACCAAGCGTATATCCACACTGCCTCCTGTTCATCGTCCCGCAGACGTTATCGGTGTCGCTCAGTTTTCAGTTTGGTCCGAGGGTGTACACTTGTCGAGTGTCACTGCTTGAAAATCAGGGAACTGACGCCATTAACACAAGTCTACGAGCGCATCGCCGCGGAATTGCCGCGATTTGGTCAGCTTTTGATCAGGTCGCCCATTCATCCAGGCTCAACATCCGATCACAATAAGTGGGGACCCATGCAGGCACACGACGCATTACACACCCTCAATCACTGGCTCAATCAGCAGATTGTCGGCCAGGAACATCTGGTTCAACGCATGCTGATCGCCCTGTTGGCGGACGGCCACCTGCTGGTGGAGGGCGCCCCCGGGCTGGCGAAGACCAAGGCAATCAAAACCCTGTCCGATGCCATTGAAGGCAACTTTCAGCGCATACAGTTCACTCCCGACCTGCTGCCATCGGATGTGACCGGTACCGACATCTACCGCCCTGAGCAGGGTCGCTTTGAATTTCAACCCGGGCCCATCTTTCACAATCTGGTCTTGAGTGACGAAATCAACCGGGCGCCGGCCAAAGTACAGTCCGCCCTGCTCGAAGCCATGGCTGAACGACAGGTCAGTGTGGGCAGCACCACCTACCCGCTGCCGGACCTGTTCATGGTGATGGCAACCCAGAACCCCATTGAGCAGGAAGGGACCTACCCGCTACCGGAAGCCCAACTGGATCGTTTTCTGATGCAGGTCCTGGTGGACTACCCGAATATTGAGGCCGAGCGGAAAATCCTGAAGCTCGCCCGGGCCGAGGCCGCTCACCAGGAGACTCCGCCCCCCGCCGAAATCAGCCAGAGCCTGTTGTTTGAAGGTCGCCAAGCGGTTCTGGCGATCCACATGGCCGAGCCGGTGGAGGAGTATATCGTCCAACTGATCAATGCCAGCCGGCGCCCCGGCGACTATGACCCCGATCTGGTCAACTGGCTGGAATACGGCGCCAGCCCCCGGGCCACCATTGCCCTGGACCGGTGCGCCCGGGCCCATGCCTGGCTGGAAGGCCGGGACTATGTCAGCCCCGACGATGTGCGCGCGATTGCCCACGACGTGCTCCGCCACCGCCTGATTCTGAGCTTTGAGGCCGAGGCCACGGGGATTTCCCGTGAGCAGGTGATCGACCGNCTGCTCGACGTGGTGCCGGTGGCCTGATGGCAGGAACNAAGGCCAGACCCACTGCCGCCGCGTTGGCCCCTCAGGGCGCTTACTGCGACCTGGGAGATCTGTTGCGCCTGCGCTTTGCCGCCCGGGACCTGCAACTGTTCGCCCGGCAACCGGCTCGCAGTCTGCTGACCGGCGGGGTACGCACTCGAATGCGTGGACGGGGGATCGACTTTGAGGAAGTGCGGCTCTATCAGCCCGGAGATGATGTCCGCACCATCGACTGGCGGGTCACCGCCCGGACCCAGGTGCCTCACACCAAGATCTTTCGCGAGGAGCGCGAACGCCCGGTATTTGTCGTCGTGGATCAGCGTTCACCGATGTTTTTTGGCAGCCGNACCTGTTTCAAATCGGTGCTGGCCACCCATATTGCCGGCACCCTGGCCTGGGCCGCCCTGAACCAGAGTGACCGGATTGGTGGCCTGATATTTGGCGATCATAACCAGCGGGACGTCCGGGCCCGGCGCAGCAAACACGCCGCGCTGGAACTGCTCCANCAGATGCACGACTACAACCGNGANNTGGCAACTCCGGTGCCAGACGAGGCCATTNCCTCTCTGGANACACTGTTGGCCGATGTCCGTCGCGTCGCCAAGCCCGGCAGTGCCGTGTTCGTGATCAGTGATTTCCACGACTTCGACACCCGCTGCGAGCAGCAACTGTTCGAGCTGGCACGCCATACCGACGTAACCCTGATGCACGTATACGATCCGCTGGAGCGGGAGCTGAGCAGCAACCATTTCCTGACGGTGAGCGACGGGGAGGAGCGCCTCCAACTGCCCGCCCAGGACCNGGCGNNNCGCCNGGCCTACCGTNGGGAATTCGAGACGCAGTTGCAGGCGCTGACCGAAAGCAGCCGGCGTCTGGCGTTACCGTTGCTCTCCTACGCCACCGANGACGACATTCACACATTGCTGCGCGAGCGTTTTGGCGCCCGCCGTCACCGCGCCCGAGGCTGATTGACTGCACCCATGAATCCGCAAGACCCACTGGCACAACTGAACGACATTCATCTGCCGGAGCCCATCGGCTGGTGGCCCCTGGCCTGGGGCTGGTGGCTGTTGATTGCCCTGCTGCTGATCGTGCTCGGAGCACTGCTGTGGCAGGGNTACCGCCGTCAACGCCGGCAGCGCTACCGTCGCCAGGCAATGGCGCTACTCGAACATGCCTACCGGGACTACCAGCGGAGCGATCCGGGCCCGACCACCCGCCGACACTATGTGCAGCAGGTCAGCCAACTGCTTCGCCGAACCGCGCTGAGCGCCCTGCCCGAAGCGCGCGAAGCTGAATTGGCGGCACTGAAGGGGCCCCAGTGGCTGCGCTTTCTGGACGCCGGTGCCGGGCTGGAACCGGCGTTTACCGAAGGGCCCGGTCACATCCTGGCCGACGGCCCCTATCAACCCGATCCGAAAGTGGATGTCGAGGCCCTGCATCAATTGGCCGCACAATGGATTCGCCGCCACCGCCTGTCCGAGCGACGCGTTCAGCAATGGCTCGCGGAGGTGCACCATGCTTGAGCTGCAATGGCCCTGGCTGCTGCTGTTACTGCCGCTGCCACTGCTGATGCGCTGGGTTCCGGAAGAGCCCAGCCGCGAGGCGGCCCTGCGGGTGCCTTTCTTCAGTCGATTGAAGCGACTGCGAGGCGAAGAGTCCCGTGAAGGCGAACGGCGCTGGTTGATGGCCGCCAGCCTCTGGCTGATCTGGAGCGCCAGCCTGCTCGCCGCCAGCCACCCCCAGTGGGTCGGCGAGCCGGTCAGCCTGCCCAGCAGCGGCCGGGATCTGCTGATGGCCGTCGACATTTCCGGCAGTATGGAAATCGAGGACATGCAGTACCAGGGGCAAGCCATCAATCGTCTGCAGGCGGTCAAAGGGGTGGTGGGTGATTTTGTCCAGGAGCGCCAGACCGACCGCCTCGGTCTGATCCTGTTCGGTACCCGAGCCTACCTGCAAGCGCCACTGACCTACGATCGGCAGACCGTCTATACCCTGTTACAGGAAGCCCAGATCGGTTTTGCCGGTGAGAAAACCGCCATCGGCGATGCCATCGGGCTGGCCGTCAAACGCCTGCGGGACCGCCCCGAGGCCAGCCGTGTCCTGATTCTGCTCACCGACGGCGCCAACAACGCCGGGGAACTGACCCCACAGCGGGCCGCCTATCTGGCCGAGCAACACAACGTCAAGATCTACACCATCGGTTTTGGCGCGGAGGAAATGATCACCCAGACCATCTTTGGCCAGCGCCGGGTAAACCCCTCCCGGGACCTGGATGAAGACACCATGAGAGAAATAGCCGCCCAGACTGGCGGGCGCTATTTCCGGGCGCGCAGTCTGGAGGAGCTGTACCAGGTGCACCAGACATTGAATGAACTGGAGCCCATTGAATACGACGAGGAAACCTTCCGTCCCACCCGGAGCCTGTTTCACTGGCCCCTGGCCCTCGCCTTTGTGCTCAGCGCTCTGCTGGCCGCCGGCCGCTGGCTGAGCCCCCGACTGACCGCACGCACCTCGGGAGGATCTCGCTGATGGATACACTTCAGACAGCACTTGAGAACTTCCACTGGCTGCGGCCGCTCTGGCTGCTGGCCCTGATTCCGGCGATCGCTCTGGTTCTGTTGTTGTGGCAACAACGCCAGCAGGCTCGCCAGTGGCGCCAATTGATCGCTCCGGGTCTGCTGGAGCACCTTCTGGACCCGGCGATCCAACAAAAGCGCCGCGGCTACCTGTGGGGACTACTGGCGGCCTGGGTACTGGCCTGCCTGGCCCTGGCCGGGCCCAGTTGGGAAAAACGGCCCATGCCCGTCCACAAGACCGAGAACGCTCTGATCATCGTGCTCGATCTGTCGCCCTCCATGCTGGCCGAGGACCTGGCGCCCTCGCGTCTGGTCCGCGCCCGTCTGAAAATCGCCGATGTCCTGCGCGAACGCAAAGAAGGCTTTACCGGCCTGATCGCCTATGCGGGGGACGCCCATGTGGTCTCGCCCCTGACCGACGACACCGCCACCATCCGCAGCCTGCTCAACGCCCTGCACCCCAACGTCATGCCCCTCCCCGGCAGTCGCCCAGAGGAGGCCATCGAACAGGCCAAAACCCTGTTTGCCGATGCGGGTATCAGCGAGGGCCAGATCCTGCTGCTGACGGACGGCGTTGTCGAAAAGGCGACCGACACCATTCTCGAGCAGCTCGGGGATACCGCATTCCGGCTGTCCATTCTCGGCGTCGGNACCCCGGATGGNGCCCCCATTCCCAACGATCGGGGTGGCTTTGAGCGGGACCGCCAGGGCAACATCGTGGTCGCCANGCTCGANCAGGACCGNCTNGAACGTNTGGCCGGNCGCACNGGNGGGCGCTANGAGCGTATTGATGCNAGCGCCGACGACGTGCAGTGGCTGCTGGAACAACCCGNCTGGATNGAAGGCAAGGANCGTCAGNTGGACCGACAGTTCGACACCTGGTACGACCGGGGCCACTGGCTGGTGCTGCTGTTGTTACCCATCGTGCTGTACAGTTTCCGGCGCGGTCTGCTGGTGCTGGTAGTCGCCCTGCCCCTGTGCGGCCTGCTCCCCCAACCGGCTCAGGCGGCGGACTGGCAGGCCCCATTCCTGACTCCGGATCAACGGGGCGCCCAGGCTCTGGAAGACAGTGATCCGGCCGCGGCCGCCGAGCACTTCCAGAACCCGGAATGGCGCGGCAGCGCGCTGTATCGGGCGGAGGATTACGCGGCGGCGGCGNAAGCCTTCGCCCAGAGCGACAGTGCCCGCGCCCACTACAACCGGGGCAACGCCCTGGCCAAAGCCGGTGATCTGGACGGTGCCATCGACGCTTACGAACAGGCGCTGGAAAAAGATTCGACCCTGGAAGACGCCCGGGCCAACAAGGCGCTGGTTGAACAGCTCAAACAGCAACAGGAACAACAGGAGCAGCAACAGAACGGCGACGACTCACAAGACAGNGACAATGACTCCGGGGAGTCCGGGCAGAACGAACAGGATTCACAAAGCGAACAGGACGGAGAGCAGCAATCACCCTCNGAGANCGAGTCNTCCGGCGACAACGAACAGAACNCCAGCGAAGAGANTCCATCGGATTCCGACACCAGCGNCTCACCAGGCGACGACGAACCACAGAGAACCGATACGGACAGCCCATCGCCGGAGGGACAGGACGACCAGGCCGAGCGGGAACAGCCANAATCCGGAAACCCGNAAGAGGACGGCCANGAGGGTGACGAAGAGACCCCAGCCGCNACCCTTCAAGAGGGCGATGTCAGCGATGAAGAGCGCCAGTCCATGGAGCAGTGGCTCCGTCAGGTACCCGATGACCCCGGCGGTCTGCTGCGCCGCAAGTTCGAGTACCAGAGCCAACAGCGNCGCTTACAGCAGATGCGCGGCGAAACCGAGGGACAGGGAACCGAAGAGCGCTGGTAGCCCNAGTATACTCAACCCACATGACCATGAGACAGACACCGGACACGATGACATTCATGAAGCCATTCGCGACCCACTTGAGGGCGACATTACAGACCACGTTACTGATGATCCTGCTACTGGCCAGCCACACCCAGGCCCAGGAGCTGATCGCCAANGTCGACCGCGAGACCATCGGGTTGAACGACACCCTGACACTGACCGTGCGCCAGACCGGGCGAACCCTNACCGGGGGNCCCNATTTCGACGGGCTGCGCCGGGACTTCGACATCCTCAGCAATCAGCGCAGTCACCAGATGCGCATCGTCAACGGCGACATGGAAGGCTGGACCGAGTGGCGCCTGATGCTGGCCCCCAANCGGGCCGGCACCCTCAANATCCCCGCNTTCGAATTCGGNGGCAGCCAGAGCGAACCCATCACCGTGACGGTGCANGAACGGCAACAGCAGCCAGANAGCGNNGGCCGGGACATTTTTGTGGANACGGAGNTGAACAAGGANNGGNTCCACGTTCAGGAACAGGTCCTGTTCACGGTGCGNCTGTACAGNCGGGTCAATCTGGATGGCGCGGAAATTCAGCCGCTGGAACTGAANGATGCGGTGATCAANNCCGTCAATGAAGANAACTACATCANCCAGATCGACGGCCGCCAGCACATTGTTCTGGAAACCACCTTTGCNCTGTTCCCCCAGCGCAGNGGNACCCTGGANATCCCCTCCCTGGTNTATGAACTCGCCGTCAGNCGGGGACAGCGNGACTTCTGGGGCCGCAGCAGCCGACAGCGNGTCCGNACCGACGCCCTGAGTGTGACGGTGGACCCGACGCCCGATCAATACANCGGCNACACCTGGCTGCCGGCCCGCAATCTGCANTTGAGCGAACACTGGGGCACCGATCCGGACTCCCTGCGTCAGGGTGAACCGGTGACCCGCCGGATCACCATTCAGGCGGACGGTCTGACCGCCGCGCAACTCCCCGCNCTGACCCTGGAAGAAACCCCGGGCCTGACACTCTATCCGGACCGACCGCAAACCGAAGAGCAGGTCAATGCGGGTGGCGTTCAGAGCACCAGCACCCTGACCCTGGCGATGGTGCCCAACCAGAGCGGACGCCTCGAGATTCCAGCGGTCACCCTGACCTGGTGGGACACCGAGGCGGATCAGATGCGCACCGCCGAGCTGCCGGCGAGCACCGTCAACGTCACCGCCATACCCGGCGCCGCCCCCGCTTCCGAGGTCACACCGTCCCGGGAGCGCGAAAATGGCGAAGACGCCACCGCTCCCCGCCCGGCTGCAAGCGGGTCAGCGTCGCTGGTTACCGTAATACTGGGCATAGCCACGGCGCTCCTGTCAGCCTTGAGCCTCTGGCTCGCCTTCCTCGTCTGGCGGCTGAAGACCGATCTTGCCGCGCGCGAGGCACAGTCCCGAGGCGAGAGAGATCGGGCCCGGGCCGCCCGCGGCCGAGCCTGGCAAGGCGTCAAACGCGCCGCCAAAGCCGATGATCTGCACGCCCTGCGCCGGGCCCTGCTCGACTGGGGAGCCGCCCTCTGGCCCGACGTGCCCCCCCGGGGCCTGACCGATCTGGCCGAGCGGCTTGACGACGACGTGGCGCGGGCGCGACTACAGGAGCTGGACGCCATACTGTTCAAGGGTGAGTCCGACTCGCCGTTCGACACCGCCGCGCTGCTGCAGGCGCTGAATCAGAGCCGGGCCGGTCAGCGATCCGGGCGCACCGACACCGGGGGACTCAAACCCCTGTACCCGCGCTCGTGATGGCAGAGAGCCGCTGGCAGGTTTACATCATTCTCGGTGACGATGGCCGGTACTACACCGGCATCACCACCGATGTGGTCCGCCGCTGGAAGGAGCACAGCGGCGGACCCCGCGGCGCCCGCTATTTTCGCGGTCGCCAGCCCCACCGATTGTGCTTTCTGGAGCATCACCCCGACCGCTCCAGTGCCAGTCGACGGGAGTACGCCATCAAGCAGCTTTCGCGCGCCGCCAAAGAGCAACTGATCGCCAGCGCACCCGCTCCGGCCGTCGATCCGGAGGCCGCCGAATGAGCCGTGCCCTCTGCCCCCGTTGCGAGCGTCCGGAGCGGGCCTGTATCTGCCACTGGGTTCGACCGATCGACAACGGCGTATCCCTGCTGATTCTGCAACACCCCGACGAAGCCCACCGGGCCAAAAACAGCGCCCGCCTGTTGGACCTCAGCCTGCAGAACAGTCAGCGGGTGGTGGGAGAACAGTGGTCCTATGCCGCCCTGGGGGAACTGCTAAACCGGGCCGACGAATCGATACTGCTCTATCCGGAGACCGACGATCTACCCGCCCCCCGGTATCCGGACCCGAACGACCTTACCGAGCGAAACAATACCGGACCGCGACGCCAGCTTGTGGTACTCGATGCCACCTGGCGCAAGAGCCGCAAGATGCTCTACCTCAACCCGCCATTGCACGCACTGCCCAGGTTGGCCCTGACCGATACGCCACCATCGCGCTATCGAATCCGTCGGGCGCGCAAGCCCGGTCAGCTCTCCACCCTGGAAGCCTGCTGTTACGCACTGGCGCATCTGGAGGGCGAGCGCGTAGACTATGAGCCTTTACTCGACGCTTTTGACGGCTTCAACGACCAGCAACTCGCGTTTCGACCCAAGCCGTAAACCGATACCGGAGATTGTGAGACTTTATGACCCACACCAGCCATGCCGCCTTTGAGCACCTGCGCAGCCAGACCATCGACTCCCTGAACCTGCGGGTGGAGGAGTACCAGCACAAAGTGACCGGTGCTCAGCACATCCATCTCGCCAGCGACAACCCGGAGAACGTCTTTCTGGTCGCCCTGCGCACTGTGCCCCAGGACTCGCGCGGGGTCGCCCACATTCTCGAACACACCGCGCTCTGTGGCAGCGAAAAGTACCCGGTACGCGATCCGTTTTTCATGATGATCCGCCGGTCCCTGAACACCTTCATGAACGCCTTCACCAGTCCGGACTGGACCGCCTACCCCTTCGCCAGCCAGAACCGCAAGGACTTCGACAACCTGCTGGATGTGTACCTGGATGCGGTGTTTTTCTCCCGCCTGGACGAGCTGGACTTTGCCCAGGAAGGTCATCGCCTGGAGTTCAAGGAACCGGATAACCCCGATTCCCCGCTGACGTTCAAAGGTGTGGTGTTCAATGAAATGAAAGGCGCCATGAGCTCGGTGCCCGCACAACTGTGGCAGTCGCTGTGTCGCTACCTGTTTCCGACCACCACCTATCACCACAACAGCGGTGGCGATCCGGAACACATCCCGGACCTGACCTACGAACAACTCCAGCAGTTCTATCGCACCCATTACCATCCGAGCAATGCGATCTTCATGACCTATGGCGATATTCCGGCGGCGGAGCATCAGGCCAAGTTTGAAGCCAAAGCTTTGCACCGTTTCAAGCGCCTGGATGATGTCATTGCCGTAGGCGAAGAGAAGCGCTACCACGCCCCCATCGCGGTGGAAGAGGCCTACCCGCTGGAGGAAGGCGAAGACCCGACCCACAAAACCCATGTCGTCATGGGTTGGCTGCTGGGCAATATCACCGACCTGGATCAAACCCTCGAAAGCCAACTGATGACCGCCGTCCTGCTGGACAATAGCGCTTCTCCCCTGCTGCACGCCCTGGAAACGTCCGACCTAGGACAGGCGCCCTCTCCACTGTGCGGACTGGATGACTCCCAGTACGAGCTGGCTTTCGGCTGTGGCCTGGAAGGCTGCCAGTTGGAGAAGGTCCCGGAGGTGGAGCAGTTGATTCTCGGTACCCTGGAGCGGGTGGCCGAAGAGGGCGTACCCCAGGAGCTGATTGACAGCGCACTGCACCAGTTGGAATTGCAGCAGCGCGAAGTCGGCGGAGACGGTTTCCCTTACGGCCTGCAACTGATCATGAACAGCCTGCCCGCTGCCACCCACCGGGCTGACCCCATTGCCCTGCTCGACCTGGATTCAGCGTTGGTGAAACTGCGGGAAAAAGTCAAAGACCCGGATTTCATTCCCTCGCTGGTGCGTCGTTGGTTGCTCGACAACCCTCACCGCCTGCGCCTGACCCTTCGCCCGGACAGCCAGTTCACCCGCCGGGCCCAGGAGGCCGAGCAAAAACGTCTGGCCGATATCAACGCCAAACTCACTGACGACGATCGCCAGTGGATCGTGCAGCGCGCCAAGGCCCTGCAGGAACGCCAAGTACAGAAAGACGACGACAGCATCCTGCCCAAGGTCGGCCTGGAAGACATTCCCAAGACCATGGCGTATGTGGAAGGCAGCCGGGAAACCCTCGACCCGAAGAACCCCGCCAGCGACCCGCTGCGCCGCTACGGCGCCGGCACCAACGGCCTGGTGTATGAACAGGTCACCTGCAAACTGCCTGACATCAGCGAGGAGGAGCAGCCGCTGCTGCCGCTCTACTGCAACGCCCTGACCGAAGTCGGCCTGGGCAACCTCGATTACCTCGAGGCTCAACGCTGGCAGGCAAGCGCCGTGGGGGGTATCAGCGCCTCGGCGACGGTGCGTGGCACCACCGATGATGTGCAGAACATTGATGCCTATTTTTCGCTTGGCTCCAAGGCACTGAACCGCAATGCCGGGGCCATGAACGAACTGCTGCGCGCGACCCTGACCGAACCCCGTTTTGATGAACACAACCGCTTGAAAGAGCTGGTCTCGCAGATGCGCGCCCGCCGCGAACAGAGCATCACTGGCAATGGCCACAGCCTGGCCATGCTGGCCGCCTGCGCCGGCATGGCCCCGTCGGCTCGCCTGACCCATCGGATTGGCGGCCTGGAAGGCATCGCCCACCTGAAGCGGCTTGATCAGGCCCTGAAGGAAGGCGAATCCCTGAAAGCCTACGCCGCGCAACTGGCGGGCATTCATGCCCGCCTGCGGGTCGCACCACGGGAGTTCCTGCTGATTGGTGAACCCCATCAACTCGACGAACTGCGCGACACCGTGCAGTCGCACTGGCCCAGCGAGCCGCCGGTGGCCGACTTCCGCTCCTTCGGACTGCCCGCCGTTCACGAGCCCGTACGCGAAGGCTGGCTGACCAACACCCAGGTCAACTTCTGTGCCCAAGCCTACCCGACGGTGCCCTCGGAGCACCCGGACGCAGCCGCCCTGACGGTGCTGGCCGGCTTCCTGCGCAACGGTTATCTGCACCGCACCATTCGCGAACAGGGCGGCGCCTACGGCGGCGGTGCCAGCCAGGACAACAATATCGCGGCCTTCCGCTTCTTCTCCTACCGCGACCCCCGCCTGGCGGATACCCTGAAGGATTTCGAGGCGGCGGTGGATTGGCTGTTGTCCAGCGAACACGAATGGCAGCCGTTGGAGGAGGCGATTCTGGGGGTGGTCAGCAGCCTGGACAAGCCGGCTTCTCCGGCAGGCGAGGCCCGTCAGACGTATCAGGCGGAGTTGTTTGGCCGCACCCGGGAGAAACGCGAGACTTTCCGCAACCGGGTCCTGGGCGTCACCCTGGCCGATATCCAACGCGTGGCCAATGAGTACCTGAAACCAGAACGGGCCAGCACGGCGGTGGTCAGTCACAGCGGAGAACGAGCGGTCCTGGAAAGCCTGGGCTTGGAGTTGCGCGAGCTTTAAAGGGGTATGTTTGTCATTAGCTAAGTAACTTCGGAAGGAATGCTCCGCCTGGGTAGCCGTTAGTAAAGAAGGTGCAGAGAATATGTGACGCCCGGGCCATGAGGGGGAAACCCTTTCAAGACACGCCGTGAACCCATCCCTGGGGGCTCGACGCGCGGAGTCCCTCCGCTTACGGTCTTGAAAGGGTTTCCCCCTCACGGCCCTCAGTGCCGGATATTACTTGGGTTGTTACACAAGCCCTCTTTTGAAAGGTCCGAGTTCCCGGAACGTTACGCTGGCACCGCGGAGGCTGGGTAACCCCTTGTGAGACCGTCNCCCGCCTGGACGGCGGGTGATGAGCCCCCATGGATGNGTTCACNGNGTGTCTCACAAGGGGTTACCCAGGCGGAGCACTGCCTACGAAGCAAAAAGAATAGTCCTCTCCAAACATTGGGACGGTTTCTAACGTGTACAGCCGCTTCGGCACATCGACACCTCAAACCGCGACCTGTTATGTAGTTTTCGACGGCAAAGTGCTTTAGGATTCCCGAGGCGATCCCAAGCCGGTAACATACGATGGTGACAACGGACTAACTATGCCCCAGCCACCCCTGGAATACAGCGCCGCCACCCACGCGGGCCACAAGCGCGACAACAACGAAGACACGCTCCTGAGCCTGCCCGAGCGCGGCCTATGGCTCGTGGCCGACGGCATGGGNGGNCACGANGCCGGCGAAGTCGCCAGCGCCATCGTCCGGGACACCCTGCTCGACCAACAACACAAAAGCCTCACCCAGGCCATTCAGGCCTCCCATCGGGCCGTACTCAAAGCCGCCGCCAATGGCGAAGGCGCGCCGGGCATGGGNTCCACCATCGTCGCCCTGCGCAGCCTCGGGGACGACTACGAAGTCGCCTGGGTCGGCGACAGCCGGGCCTACCTCTGGACNCACACCGANGACGGCGGTCGNCTCGAGCGACTGACCACCGATCACTCCTACGTCCAGATGCTGCTCGCCTCCGGTGTGATTGAAGAAGCGGAGGTCGAGGGCCACCCGGATAAGAACATCATCACTCAATGTCTGGGNTCCTACGAACTNCAGGAGGTCAAAGTCGACTCAGTGCGCGGCCAATGGTTGAAGGACCAGTGGATTCTGCTGTGCAGCGATGGGCTCACCGACGAATTGGATGACGNAGCCCTGGCCCGCCTTCTGTTTCGATGCCGCAGCCCNCGTGCNGCCGTCAATCGGCTGATGCGCGCCGCGTTGGACGCGGGAGGTCGCGACAATATAACCCTGCAGTTGATCCAGTCACCGCTGAGCCAGCGCTCGCGCTGGAGTACGCTGTGGCAGTGGGTGCCGCATATTACCGGTCGGCGCGGCCCGGATCTGGCCCTGTATGCCACCGCCCTGCTGTCACTGGCGTTAGTGCTCTACTGGGTGGCCCGGTAATGCATATTCCCGGCTACCGCATCATTCGCAAAATCAACCAGGGCGGAATGTCCACCGTCTATCTCGCCATTCAACTGAGCGTGGGCCGAGAAGTTGCCCTGAAAGTCATGTCTCCGGCGCTCAATGGCGATCCGGTGTTCAGCGAACGTTTTCAACGCGAAGCCAATATCGTCGGGCAACTGTCGCACCCTAACATCGTNTCCATCTACGATATCGGGCGNTACAANAACCTGAACTACATCGCCATGGACTATCTGGCCGGCGGNTCCATTCACGAAAANATGGCCTCCGGGCTGAGCACTCAGGAAGTCCTGCGGATCACNCGGGAAATCGCCGGGGCGCTGGACCACGCCCATGAGAAAGGCTATATCCANCGGGANATCAAACCCGAGAACATTCTGTTCCGCGAAGACAACTCCGCGGTATTGTCCGACTTTGGGGTCGCCAAGACCGTCAGCTCCGCCTCCCGGATGACCAACGCCGGCACGGTGGTCGGCACGCCTCATTACATGAGCCCGGAGCAGACCCGGGGNAAACCNGTGGACGGTCGCGCCGATATTTACAGCCTGGGTGTGGTCTTTTACGAAATGNTGACCGGNCAGGTGCCCTACCAGGCGGACGAGGCGGTGGCCATCGCCATCAAGCACCTGACNGCGCCCATTCCCAAGCTCCCGCCCCAGTATCAGGCGTACCAGAAGATTCTCAATCAGTTGCTCGCCAAAGACCCGGACAATCGCTTTCAGCGGGGCCGGGATGTGATTGCGGCNATCGATGCACTGGAGGGNCCCGCCGGCCTGGGACAGACGTATTTCACNACCGCNGACTCCACCCGGGTTCAACTCCTNTCNCTGTTCCGGGCACTGTTGGCGACNACGCTCGGGGCCTTGCGAGAACAGATACGCTTGGCGTGGCAGAGCCTGTGCTCGCTGCGNTGGACGCCGCGCCGCGGCCTGTACCGCCACCCNCANATCCGGGTAACCGAAATCAAGGGGCCACTGAATCCGCCCCAGGAACACACCACTGTCATTTCCACCCANGTGCAGCAGGCGGCGCACTACCACAGCCTGTGGCGAGGACGCCGGTTAGTCTCCCGCACTCTGACCCTGGTGATACTGCTGACAGTCATCTGGGGTGCCTTCAGTTTGGCNTTGAACGAATGGNCACTGCCCGGTGAGCGCTGGCTGCCGGACCCGGTGCAGTCACTCGCTCGTCGCACCGCGCACTTGATCGCCCCGACACCGACCGAGCCCCGACCCCAGCCGGTCCGCACCACCGAGATTCCCACGACTCCGCTGGTCTTGCGTCCCGAGCCCGAAACCGAGAATCAGAGCAGCACGGAAGCATTGATGGGGATGAGACCCGAGACACCNGTGGAAACCCCGGCGGCCGCCCCACCACGCTACGAACTGCGNGTCACGCCGGAGCCGGAAAACGCCCGGGTCCGCATTCTGAACATACCGGATCGCTATTACCCGGGCATTCCCCTGTTGCCCGGGCGCTACCACATCGAAACCAGCTATGCCGGCTACGATACCGACACCCGATGGATTGAGGTGGAAGACGAGGCGGTGACGCTGCCGGTNTCCCTGCGCAAAACACCGGTGGCGGGTGCAACCTTTTACAACGAGCTCCGCGACGGCGACCGGGGNCCGGANATGGTGATCGTTCCCGCCGGTCGTTTCACCATGGGCAGCAAACTGGACAGCCGCAGCATGCCCGAACGCAATGTCCGGATTCCCCGGGCATTCGCCATCAGCCGATTTGAAATCACCTTCGCCGACTACGACAAGTTTGCCCGGGCCACGGACCGCCCGCTGCCCGACGACGAGCGCTGGGGACGAGACAACCGGCCGGTGATCAATGTGAGCTGGAACGATGCCCTGGCCTACGTAAACTGGCTCAGTGAGAGCACCGGCAAACGCTACCGCTTGCCGAGTGAGGCGGAGTGGGAGTACGCAGCGCGGGCGGGCACCCAAACCACTTTCTGGTGGGGAGAAGCTGGTGCCGACGCTGACGGACTCGCGAACTGCCGAAGGGGCTGCAACAGTGAGTACACCGGTCTCTTTTCCTCAAAAAGCGCCCCCGTGGGTTCCTATCCGGCCAATGCCTTCGGCTTGCACAGTGTCGCGGGTAATGCGGCCGAGTGGACCCAGGACTGTTACCGGAACCACTTGCTGGAAATGCCTCAGAACGGCACGCCCCTGATCACCGAAAATTGCACCGAGCGGACTATACGCGGAGGTTCGTTTGAGGATTCGGTGGGCAATATCGCCACCCATGTTCGGCGGGGTGCGCCCACTGATTATCGGGACAGTAACCTGGGGTTCCGGGTCGTGGTCGAGTTGTACTGACCGTTCGGCATCGGTAGCCCCGGATAAGGGGCCGGTGCGTCAGGGATAGACCCGGGGTTCGGGCTCAAGATCCACACCGTACTCCGCGGCAATGGAGTGACGAATCTCTTCGGCCAGAGCCAGCACTTCCCCACCGGACGCCCGGCCCGGATTGGTCAATACCAACGCCTGATGCGCGTGCACCGCCACCGGCCCACGGGCCACGCCTTTCCACCCCGCCCGCTCGATCAGCCATCCGGCGGCAAGCTTCACATGGCGCGCATCCACCGGGTAGGAGACCAGCCCGGGATGACGGACCTGCAGTTCGAGAAACTGATCCAGCCCCACCAGTGGATTCTTGAAAAAACTTCCCACATTGGGAATCTCCACCGGGTCCGGCAGTTTGCTGCGACGAATCCGGCACACTGCCTCACTCACCGCCACCGGCGTCAGTTCCGCCATGGGTATCGCGCCCACCGCTTCTTTCAACGCCGGATAAGTCACTTTCAGATGCGGTTGCCGAGACAGTTTCAAAGTCACCGATAAAATGATGTACCGGTCCTTACCGGCCCGTTTGAACAGGCTATCGCGATAACCGAATTCGCAGGCGTCTTTATCGAAGCGATGCACCTCACCGGTCGCCACATCCATGGCCTCCAGCTCCGAAAATACATCTTTCAGCTCCACACCGTAGGCACCAATATTCTGAATCGGCGCCGCCCCCACAGAGCCCGGAATCAGCGAAAGATTTTCCAGCCCCCAGTATTCGTTCGCCAGACAATACTCAACCAGTTCATGCCAGTTTTCCCCGGCGGCCACGCGAAGCCAGACGTGATGGCGATCTTCCTGAACCAGGGTTTTTCCGGTCATGCGCATATGCAGAACCAGGCCGGGAAAATCCGCACGCAACACGACATTGCTACCGCCACCGAGAATCAGAAGGGGCAGATTTCGATCCCGCGCGAACTGGCGCAACGCAGGCAGTTGCGCCTCATCCGTGACCTCCGCATAGTGCTGCGCTTTGGCCGGCACTGCCAGGGTGTTGTAGGGTTGAAGGTTGATATTCTCTTGTATATCCACGCGTTCCGAGTCTCTCATTACCGCTGAGTTTTGATGTGTTGAAGCAGACCGTCGCAGGCGCTTTCAACCAGATCGAGCACCAATTCAAAACCGTCGCCTTCACCGTAGTAGGGGTCGGGCACTTCGCGATAGTGGTCGTTGTCACCAAACTCCAGGAATAAACCGAGATGCCCACTGTAATGAGCCGGTCTCATGGCTTGCAGGTCCTGCAGGTTGCTGTGGTCCATGGCGAGGATGTAATGGTATTCGTCAAAGTCGGCCGGGTTCACCTGCCGGGCCCGAAGCTGACTGAGGTCATAGCCGCGTTTGAGCGCCGCACGCTGGGAACGCGCATCGGGCCCTTTGCCAATATGCCAGGCACCCGTGCCTGCGGAATCAATCTGGATACGTTTCTCCAATCCCGCCTGCCGGACTTTCTCTTCAAATATCCCATGGGCGGTCGGCGACCGACAGATGTTCCCCAAACACACAAATAAAACATTAACGCTCATGTTTAAACCTTTCTAATCTCTGTTTAGTACTGGTACTTTCAGCCAAGTCCGCAGCGACACCGAACACCGTTTTGGGGGACGCTACAAGCACATCCATGTGAGCTCATCGGCGCGCCATCCCTGGCGGCCGACGCCCCCAAAACGGTGTTCGGTATCGCTGCTCCGTGCCACTCATATACCGTTGTGGATACCACTGATACGGCATTTTCAGTTGAGGACAATTCGATGGCACGGAGGCGTCAGAGGGGCAGATAGCGTTTGGAGACTCTCGGAGACATGGATGTCGACGAGAAGCCCCCATGGATGGGTTCACGGCGGGTCTCAAAACGCTATCTGCCCCTCTGACGCCGGA
>NZ_NZQP01000064.1:0-63290 GCF_002695945.1 Marinimicrobium sp.
GCAGCAATTGCAGCAAACCGCCGCCACTTAAACCGGCGACAGCTCAACCGGCCAGGATAATTGACGCGGACCGGACAAAGTAATTGACGTTAGACAAAGGGTTCTAGGGAGTGAGTAAATTCGCTCCGCTTATTGTTGTCAACATGAATATAAAGTTATCCAAAAGGTGACTACGGCACTTCTTCACGCTGAGGGTTTTGAGGTGGAGTATGAGCACAGGATTGTTATAATCAGTACGACTATAACAGCCTGGTTCCTGACGTGTACCGGCGCCACCTTTAATTCAAAGAGAGTTTAATAACGATGAAATACCGGGTTGGAGCATTGATGATGGGGGCGGCGCTCAGTTGTGCCGCCGTTCAGGCCGAAGTCACCCTGCCGCGCTTGATCAGCGATGGCATGGTACTTCAACGAGACACGGAAATCCGGGTATGGGGTTGGGCCGATCCGGACGAGGCAGTGAGTGTTCACTTTCAGGGTTTCACGTGGCAAACCGTGACCGCCGATGACGGGCGCTGGCAGCTGACCTTGCCAGAAATGAAAGCCGGCGGCCCCTATGAGCTGACGGTTAAAGGTGAGAACACCCTTACCCTGGAGAATGTTCTGGTGGGGGACGTGTGGCTCGCCTCCGGTCAGTCCAATATGGAGCTGACCATGGCCCGGACCAAACCGCTTTACGCCGAGGAAATGGCCGAAGCCAATTATCCCGAGATCCGCTTTTTTGAAGTCCCTGACCGCTATCAATTCAAACACCCCGAGCCGGACCTGGACGGTGGTGAATGGCTGTCGGTGACTCCCGAAACCCTGCCGGGTATTTCCGCGGTGGGGTACTTTTTCGCCAAGGACCTGCATCAGCAATACGACGTGCCGNTGGGTGTGATCAATGCCGCNCTGGGGGGATCACCGTCGGAAGCCTGGTTGAGTGAGTCCGCCCTGAAAGCCTTCCCGCACCACCTGGAAGAGGCCAAGCGCTGGCGGGATGATGACNTGATNGAGCAGGTGAGCTCGGCGGATANCGCNCGGGGTCANCANTGGCGNGAGCGTCGGGANGAACTGGACCCCGGNTTCAAGNACGGNGANGCCCTCTGGGCCAAGCCGGANNTNGANGACAGCGANTGGGANACGGTGACNCTGCCCGGTTNCTGGGGNGANGAGGGCAAGGCCAACGGTGTCTGGTGGNTGCGNAAAACCATNACNCTGCCGGANGACTGGGCCGNTNAAGCGGCCTTTCTGGAAGTGGGCCGCCTGGTGGACGCNGATGTGACCTACCTGAATGGNGAGCGCGTNGGANAAACNGGCTACCAATACCCGCC
This sequence comes from Marinimicrobium sp., assembly GCF_002695945.1. Lineage (NCBI taxonomy): Bacteria > Pseudomonadati > Pseudomonadota > Gammaproteobacteria > Cellvibrionales > Cellvibrionaceae > Marinimicrobium > Marinimicrobium sp. The sequence goes on from NZ_NZQP01000064.1 coordinate 1,314, forward strand.
GCGCTGGTACGAGGTGCCCGAAGGCCTGCTCAAGGCGGGTGAAAATGTATTGACCGTGCGCCTGACCAGTGAGAATGGTCGACCGGGTTTTGTGGAAGACAAGCCCTATGAGCTGCGTCGGGAGGATGAAGCCNTCGATCTGACCGGTGAGTGGAAGGTCAAGCAGGGTGCGCAATTGGACAACCTGGATCCGCCCACCTTCATCCGCTGGAAACCCATGGGGTTGTACAACGGCATGATTGCACCGCTGACCGATTANGCCATCAAGGGNGTCATCTGGTACCAGGGCGAATCCAATGTNGGTCGCGAGGCGGAGTACAACGAATCCTTCCCGGCGGTGATCAACGAGTGGCGTCGCCAGTGGGCGCAGCCCGATCANCCGTTNATTTTTGTGCANCTGGCCAANTACCTGNAAACCCGGGATGAGCCGGTGGACAGNGACTGGGCCCGCCTGCGCGAAGCNCAACTGAATACCTTGCGTGTCCCCCACACCGGTATGGCGGTGGCCATAGACGTCGGCGAGTGGAACGATATTCACCCGCTGGATAAGCAGACCGTGGGTGAACGGCTGGCCCTGGCCGCGCAGGCGGTGGNTTATGATGAAGACCTGGTGGCCTTTGGTCCGATCTNTACCGGGATGGAAGTGGATGGACGCCAGGTCCGCCTGAGCTTTGAGCATACCNGCTCGGGGCTGGCCTCCTGNAACGGTNAACCCTTGGCCGAATTTGCCATCGCCGGCGAAGACCGCGATTTTGTCTGGGCCGATGCGCGCATCGAAGGCGATTCCGTGNTGGTACAGAGCGCTGAAGTTCGCCGGCCGACGGCGGTACGCTATGCCTGGGCGGACAACCCGGATCAGGCCAACCTGTGCAATCGCGAGGGCCTGCCGGCGACTCCCTTCCGGACCGACGANTGGCCTCGGAAGTGATTGCTCACTATCNNTAATCAGTCGACGGGGAGGGCGGTGCTGTTAATCGGACTTTTCAATACGAAGGACGAATGCACACCGCTCACCCCCTCGATCCGGGTCAGCTTCTGCAACAGAAACTGCTGATAGGCATCCATATCCCGCACAATCACCTTGAGCAGGTAGTCGGCAGANTGGCCGGTGATCAGGTGACATTCGAGCACTTCCGGATAAGTCGCAATCGTATCTTCAAAGGCGCTGAACCGGTCCGGGGTGTGCTTGTCCATGCTGATTTCAATAAACGCCATCAGGTTCAGCCCCANCTTGCGGGCGTTCAACAGCGCCACATAGCCATCGATCAGTCCNTCTTCCTCCATCTGTTTCACCCGGCGTAGGCAGGGGGAGGGTGAAAGGCTGATGGCTTCGGCCAGTTCCTGGTTGGTAATCCGCCCCCGATGCTGCAGGGTGTCGAGGATCATGCGGTCGTAACGATCGAGTTTAGTGGTCATGGGGATACAATATTCTGATTACGGTTAAATTGTTGGCATAAATTGCCAATACCGGCGTTATCTGAGTCATCTTAGCAATTTATTGGCGGCCTGTAAGCCATATACTATCCCCAATGCCTGATAACGGATGAGCGGCGGGCCACAAGCCCACCCCGGGGATGTCTCTCACTGCTACCCGCAGCGTTCTGCTCCCCACTGAACAGCCTACCCGGCTGAACGTCACCGCTCTCCTCGGGCAACCTTTTAAACCCATGTTTGTGCCTTAAACCGAAGTTTGNGCCAACGGAGCCGAGCCATGATTGCCAACCCCGCCAAGAAATACCGTCGTTTCGAGCCCATTCAGCTCCCGGACCGTCAGTGGCCCAACAAGGTCATTGATCAGGCGCCGATCTGGATGAGCACCGACCTGCGCGATGGCAATCAGGCCCTGATCGATCCGATGAATGTGGACACCAAGTTGCGCCTGTTCAAAGCCCTGGTGTCGATCGGCTTCAAGGAAATTGAAGTGGGCTTTCCGTCGGCCTCCGACACCGATTTCAACTTTGTACGTCGCCTGATCGAGGAAGATCACATTCCCGATGACGTCACTGTCGAGGTGCTCACCCAGGCGCGCCAGGATCTGATCGCCCGCACCGTGGAATCGCTCAAAGGCGCGCGCCGGGCCATCGTGCATATGTACAACCCCGTNGCGCCGGCGTTCCGCCGGATCGTCTACAAGACCGACAAGGCCGGNGTCAAAGAGATTGCCGAGCGCGGCACCCGCTGGGTGAAAGAGCTCACCGAAGCTCAACCGGGCACCGAATGGGTGTACCAGTATTCGCCGGAAGTGTTCTCCAGCACCGAAGTGGAGTTCGCCAAAGAGGTGTGCGATGCGGTCTCGGCCATCTGGCAGCCGACACCCGAACGCAAGATGATTTTCAACCTGCCGGCGACCGTGGAAATGTCCACGCCCAACACTTACGCCGACCAGATCGAGTGGATGCACCGCAACCTCAACAATCGCGAGAGCATCATTCTGAGTGTGCACCCGCACAACGATCGGGGTACCGCCGTGGCGGCCGCCGAGCTGGCGGTGATGGCCGGGGCTGACCGGGTNGAAGGTTGTCTGTTCGGCAACGGCGAACGCACCGGTAATGTGGANCTGGTGACNNTGGCCATGAACCTCTACTCNCAGGGCNTTCACCCGGGNCTGGATTTCACCGACATTGATCAGATCCGCCAGTTGGCCGAAGAGTGCACCCAGCTTCCGGTTCATCCGCGCCATCCCTATGCGGGTGAGTTGGTNTTCACCGCCTTTTCCGGCTCACACCAGGATGCAATCAAGAAGGGCTTTGCGGTGCAGGACCCGGAGGGCTATTGGGAAGTCCCTTATCTGCCNATTGACCCGGCNGACCTCAACCGCAGCTACGATGCCGTGGTGCGGGTGAACAGTCAGTCCGGCAAGGGCGGTGTCAGCTTCCTGCTTCAGCAGCAGGCNGGNTATGAATTGCCCCGTCGTCTGCAGATCGAGTTCAGNGGCGTGGTCCAGAAAGTCAGTGACACCTCGGGCAAAGAGGTNGCCAGTGGCGATATCTACAANNTGTTTGATCAGGAGTANCTGCAGGTCAACGCGCCTTATGTGTACACCAGNAGTCGGGTCAGTGATGGCGAAGACGGCGTGGTGAACACCCTGATCCTGGGCAAGTNCCAGGGNCAGGAAGTGGAGNTGACCGGTACCGGCAATGGCCCGATTGATGCCGCCGCCNAGGCCCTNGGTGAGCACGCCGGTCAGACCATTACGGTGGTGGATTACCACGAGCACGGCCTGGGNGCCGGCTCCGATGTGGCGGCGGTATGCTATGTCGAAGTGAAAGTGGGTGATCACAAGCCGGTGTTTGGCGTCGGGCAGGANAAGAACATTGTCGCGGCCGCCATCAAAGCGCTGATCAATGGTGTGAACCGGGATCTGGGAATGAGCGNCTAAGATCGATCGGCGTTCTTCTTACACCACTAGCAACACCCGTAAAGCCAGGTTGAAATAACGGCCTGGCTTTTTTATGCCTTTGGCATTTATAAAATGCTGTTACATGCGCCAAAATGCCTTAGTAGCCGTATTTTGTGACTTAACTCAAGTAAAGTCGTCTATTTTGCGTCGAACCCTTTACCCCATGTAACACCTGTGCCATTATTTGATTGCGCAACCATTNNGTTGCCATTCCAATACAAGAACCCTGTTCTAACAATAAACATTGAGGGAGTTTGAGAATGAAAGTATTCCACCTGAGCCCGCTCGCCCTGGCGCTCGCTGCTGCTGCCATGCCCGCTGCCCACGCCCAAGACGAAGGTGCTGGCGCNCTGGAAGANGTGGTGGTCACCGGCTTCCGCCAGAGTCTGGAACGCGCGCTGGANATCAAACGCGATTCCGCCAACAACGTCGAAACCATTGTCGCTGAAGACATGGGTAAAATGCCCGACCTCAACCTGGCCGAGTCCCTGCAACGGGTNCCCGGTGTGGCCATCACCCGCGANGGCGGTGAAGGNCGCAGCATNACCGTGCGCGGCCTGAGNCCGGATTTCACCCGCAGTACCCTGAACGGTATGGAAGTNCCCGGCAGTGCCGGCGGCCTGGACTCCTCCGGCGGCGTCAACCGCGGCCGCTCCATGGACTTCAACATCTTCGCCTCGGAACTGTTCAACCGCATCGACATTCACAANTCGCCCAAGGCGTCGGTGGAAGAGGGCGGTCTGGCCAGTACCGTGGAGNTGTTTACCGCCAAGCCGTTTGATAACCCCGGCCTGAACGCCAGCGTCAGCGGNCAGTTCACCGTGGATAACGTCGCCGACGAAGCCGANCCGCGNTTCGCNGCGCTGGTGAGCAACACCTTTATGGACGACACCGTCGGNGTGCTGTTNTCGGTNGCNCANTCNACCCGNACCGTGCGTCAGGAAGGNTTNGGCACCGTGCGCTATACCTCGCCGTTTGCCAANGGCCAGAGCTGGGCGGACACCAGTGGTACCACCATCAACGGCACNCCCGANCCGGANACCAACCACCCCGAATACACTCAAGGTGACGATCCGCTCGANTACATGTGGACCCCGCGCCTGCCNNGGATGGACTACTTCGGCAACACCCAGGATCGCACCGGNGTGACCGCCGCNTTCCAGTTCCGCCCCAATGATCGCCTGGANNTGGGTNTGGACATCGTCGGTTCCGANCTGTCGAACGACCGCGAGTCCTACAACTANTTCGCCCAGTTCCGNAACACCTTCGATGAAATCACACCCACCAGTGTGACCCTGGANGCCGCCGGNCGTCAGATCGTGGCCGGTACCTTCCANAACGTGACCCCGCGTTCGGAAAGNCGCGGCCAGTTCTCGGAAACCACTTTCCTGCAGACCGTNTTCTCCGGTAAGTACGATCTGAGCGATCGCACCGAACTGAGCTTCATGCTGGGTAACGCCAACTCCGANCACGATGAAGAACAGTACCGCTTCAACCTGACCGCNTCGGAAGGNCACGACTTCANCTTCGANTTCGGTGCNNATTCCNACATTGCGGANATGAGCTACGGGTTCGANATTCTNGANCCGTCGAANTACTTCTTCTCCGGCCCGACGCTGCGCAAAGACGTGGTGGATCGTGACAACACCACCTTCCGCCTGGATCTGGAAACCGANCAGGGCGGCGCCGTGTTCAAAACCGGTTTTATCTACAACGACCGGGAAGTGGACTCTCTGCGCTACAACCCGACCGAAGGCACCATCGATGCACCGGATGAAGTGACCTCGGATCTGGCCACCTCACTGACCGGTATCGGTATCGATGACTTTGCCAGCGGCCTGGATGCGCCCGGCGGCTTTCCCCGCGACTTCCTGATCGCCCACTTCGACAACACCATTGCCGCCTACGGTGCGGGTCAATTCACCCCGGTGCCGGTCGACGCCTCCTCCTGGAACGTACAGGAAGAGACCATGGGCCTGTACGGTGAAGTGGACTTTGAAACCAGCGTGTTTGACCGTCCCTTCCGGGTAAACACCGGCCTGCGTATCGCCCGGACGTTCATGACCTCCAGCGGTGCTACCGAAGATCCGGTCACCGGTGAGGCGATCCTGCTGTCCGAGGACAACGCCTACACCGACGTGCTGCCCTCGACCAACATCGTGTGGGAAATTGAAGAAGACCTGCTGTTGCGCGCCAACATCTCCCGCAACATCACCCGTCCGGGACTGGGCAGCCTGTCACCCACCGTGACCGGCGTAACCCCGATCAACGGCAACATCAGCCGCGGTAATCCGAACCTCGACCCGATGCGCGCCAGCGCCGTGGATCTGGGCCTGGAGTGGTACTTCGACAGCGAAGCGCTGCTGGCGGTGACCCTGTTCCACAAAGACATCGAAAGCTTCATCAGCGGTGACGAAGTGGAAGGACCGCTCACCCCGGAGCTGCGCCAGATCGTGTCCAACTACCCGGCCTACGACCCGGATTCTCCGCTGTTTGAGCCCAACGCGGTGGATATCAACGGCTCGGCCTGGTTTACCTCCCAGCCGGTCAACGGCGATGGCGCTCAGCTCGATGGGGTGGAGATCGCGTATCAGCAGCCGTTCACCTTCCTGCCGGCACCGTTCGACAACCTGGGTATGATTGCCAACTACACCTACGTGAGCTCCGAGGCGAACTTCGGTTCGGTGGTGAGCACGTTGCCGGGCCTGTCGGAAGAAAGCTACAACTTCACGCTGTACTACGAGACCGATCGCTACGGCATCCGTGGCTCCATCAACGGCCGGGATGACTACATCACCAGCCCGAATGGCAGCAACGGCAACGCCCAGGAAGCGACCACCGGTCCAACCCGTCTGGACATGTCGGCGTTCTACAACATCACCGATGACCTGAAGGTGACGTTGGAAGGCATCAACATGACCAACGAGACCGAGCGGTTGTACACCACCGGTCCGCTGGGCGACATGAACCTGGTGCGTGAGTACAACACCACTGGCCGAGAGGTTTACCTCGGCCTGCGTTACACCTACTGACCCTCGACGGCTCGCGCTTGCGAGCCGGGCTGTAGCTGATGAGCGCCACCCACTGGGGTGGCGCTTTTTTTTCGCCTATACTCCCGGTATCGGCACTGCGAACCTGGCCCCTGAATGATTACAGACCGTACTACGACAACCGTGGCAACGCTCGGGCCGCGGGCGCTTCTTTTGTTGCTTGTCCTGCTGCTGGTCAGCACGGCAACCCACGCTCGGGAGCCTGTCATTGAGCTTGAGGGGCTTACTCAACAGTCTCTGGTGGATCAAGTCGAATTTCGGTCTGCGGCACCGGATTTGACCTTTCAGGAGGTCCGAACCGGCGCGGGGTTCCGGCCGTTGCGCCGGGCCGACATCAATCAGGGGATATCGGGCCAGGCCTACTGGTTACGCACCCGGTTGGTTAACTCTCACAATAAGTCCGTTTCCTGGATTCTGGTCCACAAGACGTCCTACCTAGATCACATCGAGCTTTATACTCGTGATACAGCCGATTCGAAGTTCGAGCAAGCGCACCTGTCCGACCGGGTCTCTTTTCATGAACGCCCGATTGATTACCGCACCCTGGCGTTTCCAGGTCAAACAGCGGGTGAGAGTTACACGGATATTTATTTGAAGGTCTATTACGACAAGCCGGACTCGGTCAGTCTTCAGTTTACCCTGTATTCTCCGGAAGCATTCACTCAGGCGGTACAGTACGAAAATCTATGGTTTGGTGCCTATTACGGCGCCCTGGCCGTAATGTTGTTTCTTGCCTTGATCATTGGAACCCTGCTGCGTCGCCCCAGCGTTTTCATCTATGCGGCATTGCTACTGGCCACGGGCTGGAAGTGGACGCTGTTGAACGGCTTTGGCTTTCAATACCTCTGGCCCAACAGTGTTTATGGACACAACGAAGGCTTCCATATCGCGTTCTTATTGTTCGCACTTTGCGCGACCCAGTTCTCCAAGTCATTTCTGAATACCCGTGTTCATTTCCCGCTGGACCATCGTCTTTTACAGGTAATCCAGTTTGTGGCTCTGGTGGGGATTGCTGTGCGCCTGATGGGCGCCTACGAGCCGGCGTTACACATCGCGTTTATCACCCTGGCAGTGATTGCATTCGTGCTGCCAGTCATCGGTGCTCACGCGTGGTATAGCGGCCTGCGGTACGCGCGCTGGTATTTTCTCGCCTGGCTGCTGTATTGCGTCAGCTTGCTTCTGACGCTGGCCAGTGCTTACCTGAGCATTGTTCCCAATGGTATGTACGCACTGATACTGTTGCAGGTCGGAAGCCTGCTTGAGGCGGTATTTCTGACCGTCGCGTTAACAGAGCGTCTCCTGAATCTCGAAACTGAACGGCGCAAGGCGTTGGCGCTGGCCAATCAGGACCCACTGACTGGTCTGGGTAACCGACGGCTGTTACAGAGTGAGTACGAAGGCTTTATCGAGAGCGGTTCCGCCCACCGAAAACCCATGTACCTGATCATGATCGACCTGGATTATTTCAAACAGATCAATGATCAATACGGCCACGATGCTGGAGACCAGGTGCTGAGAGAAGTGGCCCGATTACTTAGGGCGCATTGCCGGGACACCGATGTCTGCATCCGCTACGGTGGTGAGGAGTTCGCCTTGTTGGTGCGAACCGACGGAGTACAGTCGGCACGCGCTATTGCCGAGCGTATCCGGGAAGAGTTTGCCCGAACACCGACCCTCTACGAGGGGCACTCCATCGCACACACACTCAGTTGTGGTGTGACCCCGGTGCAACGTCATGGCCAGGCGCTGAGCGTCAATGAAATGATGAAACACGCCGATCAGGCGCTGTATGAAGGCAAAGCGGCAGGACGCAATTGCACGGTCATCTATCGTGACAGCCTGTCGAATCCCTCATTACAGACTATTCAATGAGACCCTGAGCCATGACTGACTATCTGCGAGAAACCCCTATGGAGGTTCTTAGTGAGTGATACCGATCTGCGCGACCACCTTGCGGTTGAGCGCACCCACCTGGCCAACGAGCGTACCCTGCTGTCCTACATACGCACGGCGCTGTCCGTCATCATCGGTGGTGGTGTGGTACTGCAGTTTCTACCGGAACAACCGGTTCTGAACGTGCTGGCCTGGGTCGCCATTTTTGGTGGATTGGTCATGGCGGGGATTGGCGTCTACCGTTTTCTCAAGGTCCGCCGCGAGATTCCCAGGGTACAGTCCTAAGGACGACAGTCGTGATTTTAAGTTTTTAGCCGAGCTCAGTGTTGAGGTTCAGGAGGTCAAAAAGTAAAAGTTGGGCCATAAAAACTAGGAGTTTCTATGGCCCAACGAAAATCAACCAGCCTTGATAGACCGCAACAAATCCCGCGTCAGAATAATCCCTTCCGCTTCCGAGTGCTTATCGCCCTCGTACTCAACGCCCACCCAGCCGCTGTAACCCACGGCCATGACGATATCCATCATCCGGTGAAAGTCGATGCTGGTTTCATTACCCTGAGCATCAAAGGCATAGCTCTTCGCGCTCACCGCTTTGGCATAAGGCATCAGCTCGCGCACGCCCTGATACTTGTCGTAGCTCTCGCCGGTCTCGCGATTGATGGTGAAGTTGCCGAAATCCGGTAGGGTGCCCACCCGTGGGTGGTTGGCGGTTTCCATCACCTGGCTCAGCCAACGGGCGTTGGAGGACAGGCCGCCGTGGTTTTCCACCAGTACGTTCAGGCCCAGGGGTTCGCAGTACTCCGCCAGCTTGACCAGGCCGTCGGCCGCGCGCTCGCGCTGTTCGTCGTAACTGCCCTGGCTTTGGGCGTTTACCCGGATGGAATGGCAACCCAGGGCGTGGGCGGCGTCGGCCCATTTTTTGTGGTTGTCCACAGTCTGTTTCCGATCGGCTTCGGTGGGGGCACCCAAGGCGCCTTCGCCGTCGATCATGATCAACAGGCTGCGCACGCCCTCATTGTCCGCCCGCTGGCGCAGGTCCTGGACCAGGGCGTCGGAGAGGTTGTCCTTGTAGAACTGATTGACGTACTCGACACCGCCAATCTCGAATTCCTGCCGGGTAATGGCCGCGAAGTCCATGGGGTTGGCGTCTCCGCTGAAGAAGCGGCGGTGCAGGGACCACTGCGCCAGGGAAATATCGAAGGTATTGCGCTTGCCGATCAGGCTGCCACATCCGGGCAGAGTAGAGGCCGCCGCCACGGCGGCACCGAGGGTGGCGGCGCCTTTCAGGAAATGGCGTCGTCCTAGCGGTATCCGGTCCATAAGTCCTCACTTTATTGTCGATTTTGAATGGTTGGGTCAGTCTAGCGAGCATTTTTTGACCGTGCAACCGGTTTCATTTGTTGCACAGGTGGGTAATAATGGCTCGCCAGTGGGGGCAGTGTACCCCGAAATTGATCAATAACGATAAGGTGTGGTTATGGCGACAACCAAGGTCAGCGCGACCATTCTGGGAGCGGGCAAGCAATCGCATACCTACGATGCCATCGTCATCGGCTCCGGTATTTCCGGGGGTTGGGCGGCCAAGGAGCTGTGTGAGCAGGGCCTGCGGACGCTGGTATTGGAGCGGGGCGGGCACATCGAGCACATTGAAGATTACCCCACCGCCCACAAAGAGGCCTGGGACCTGCCCCTGTTCGGGGAGATGTCCGCGGAGTTCAGAGCCGCCAACCCGGTGTTGTCGCGCTGCTACGCGGTCAATCAGGCGACCGCCCATCACTTTGTCAAAGACGCCGAGCACCCCTACCAGCAAAGCAAACCCTTTGACTGGATTCGCGGTTATCAGGTCGGTGGCAAGTCGCTGATGTGGGCTCGCTGGGTGCAGCGCTGGAGCGATTTCGACTTTGAGAGCAACGCCCGCAACGGCGTCGGTGTGGACTGGCCCATCCGCTATCAGGACCTTGCCCCCTGGTACAGCCACGTGGAAAAGTTTGCCGGTATCAGTGGCAACCGCGACGGCCTGCCGCAGATTCCCGATGGGGAGTTCCTGCCACCGATGGAAATGAATGCGGTGGAGAAACACTTCAAGCAGTCCATCGAAAGCCAGTTCCCCAATCGCCATCTGGTGATGTCCCGCACCGCCAACCTGTCGCAACATCACAATGGACGCGGGCCCTGCATGTACCGGGCCCGTTGCGCCCGGGGCTGCCCGTTTACCGGTTATTTCAGCAGCAACGGGGTAACCCTGCCGGCTGCCGCGGCCACCGGCAACCTGACCATGCGTCCACACTCGGTGGTGCACTCCATCATTTACGACGAGCAGAAACAGCGTGCCACTGGCGTCCGGGTGATCGATGCCGAAACCAAGGCGGTGACCGAATATTTCGCGCGCATCATTTTCGTTAATGCGAGCACCCTGAACACAACGCTGATTCTGAAAAACTCCACCTCCGAGCGCTTCCCCAACGGTCTGGGTAACGACAGTGGGGTGCTGGGTCACTACCTGATGGATCACAATTATCGCGCCCGGGCGAGTGCCGAGGTGGAGGGGCTGGAAGACCGTTACTATTACGGCCGTCGCCCCACCGGCACTTATCTGCCCCGGTTCCGGAATATTTTTGACGACAAGCAGGATCAGTACATCGGCGGTTTCTCCTACTCGGTGGGTGCCTATCGGGCCCAGGGCAACGTTGATGGAGGGGATGCCCCTTTGGGTGCCGAGTTCAAACACAAGATGAGTGAGGTGGGCCCCTGGCGGATCAATATGACCGGTATGGGGGAGTTTCTGCCGCGCTTTGACAACAAAGTGACCCTGAGCAAGGACCAGACCGATGCCTGGGGCATGCCACTGCTGAATATGGACTGTGATTACTCGGACAACGAGCACCATATGACCCGGGACATTCGTGACAGCGCCGCCGAGATGCTGGAAAAAGCCGGCTACAAGAACATTCAGACCGTTGACAGTGAGCAGGCCCCGGGGCTCGCCATTCATGAAATGGGCACCGCCCGCATGGGGCGTGACCCCAAAACCTCCATGCTCAATGGTCACAACCAGCTGCATGCGGTGCCCAACGTGTTTGTGACCGACGGCGCCTGCATGACCTCGTCCGCCTGCCAGAATCCGTCCCTGACCTATATGGCATTGACGGCCCGGGCCGCGCATTACGCGGTGGATCAACTCAATAAACGCAATCTGTAAGGGGGCGAGATGAATCGCAGACAGGCATTACACACGATGATGGGTGCGCTGGGTCTGGTATCGGCCACGCAGGTGTTCGGTGCGTCCGCCTTTTTAAGCGGCGCATTGCCTACGGCCGTTCAACCCGTGCTGGCCGAACCGGAGGTGGCACTGCTCAGTGACGTTGGTGAGACCATTCTGCCCAGCACCGAGGATTCACCCGGTGCCAAAGCCGCCGGTATCGGCGCTTTTATGCAGGCGATGGTCAGCGGTTACTACACGCCGGCGGAACAACAGGTTTTTCTGCGAGGATTGGCCGATCTGCAGCAGCGCAGCCAGGCTCAGTTCAACACCGATGTTCGGTCACTGACACCGGGTCAACGAGAGCAATTGTTATTGGCGCTGGAGCAGGACAGCGACGCCGATTATTACCGGATGATCAAGCAACTGACCCTCTGGGGCTACTTTGCCTCGGAAGTGGGTGCCAAGCAGGCCTTGCGCTTTGCACCCATTCCCGGCCGTCATGAGGGAGATGTAAAAATTGATCCTGGCACCAAGGCCTGGGCCAACTTACTCCCCTGAGGGTTCGTCCGCCCGGGAATGCCCCAACAACCAGCGGTACAGGTCTTCGCTGCGGTACACCCGGGTCCAGGCGTCGTGGCCCATGTCCTCGTGGTTGGTAAAGCGCACCGCGGGGTGTCCGAGCTTTTCCAACTCGTTCAGCCCGGGGTAAAAATGCTCAATGGTGACGACCGGATCACGTCCGGCAGCGAACGCCCATAGGGGGAGCTGGTGTTCCGCGATGGGTGCCATCAGGTCCGGATGGCCCCAGCCCACCACCGGGCTGATGGCCGCAAAGCGCTCCGGGTGCTGGCTGGCCATATACCAGGTACCGAAGCCACCGTAGCTCAGGCCACTGAGATAGACCCGTTGTTGATCCACCCGGTAGTTGGCCTCGATCCGGTCGAGCATCATGATCAGGTCGTCTTCAATGCGATCCCAGCCGTTGGGCAGGGTGGGGGGAATGTCGTCCATGGAGGCGGGTGCAGGCACGCCATTCATGGGCTCGGGCGTCGGGAAATCCGCCGGGCGGGGTGGAACCCCATCGGCCAATCGTTGGGGTATTTGAGACGGGTCCCGGTTGCGCAGGTAATCCGCGTGCTCATCCATTCCGAACATGGGGAGCTGGGGCACGATCATGATGAACGGCAGGTCCCGCTTCTGGATCCAGGCTTCGTACAGCGGCCCATGGGCCAGTACATAGTCCAGCTCGTCCCGGCCATTGCCTCGCTCACCGTTGCCGTGCAGAAACAAAAGCACCGGCCAGTCCTTCCCGGTTTGAGTTTCATAGCCTCTGGGCAAATACACGAAAAACTGCCGCTCGCTGCCATCCAGAGCGCTGGTAAAACTCAGGCGTTCCAATTGCGGTTCGGAACCTTCGGATTGGCCGTGGGGTTGGAGGCTGCAGGCCGTCAGCAGCCAAACACAGAAAGACAGAGTTATGAGTCGCATGGTATGACCTCGTTTATGGTTATAACTACCGGCTAACCATAGCAGAATAATCTGATAAATGGCCCGGGAAGTCGCCCAAAGAAGTAGCTTGCTTGCTACAATTGGCGCAATATTCAACAAAAACGGCGCCGCCATGTCTCCCAGTCGCTCCTTGCATTTTTTGCTGGTGGCCATTGCCATTACCCTGCTGGCTGTGGCCGCACACCCGCTGATTCCCGAGCGGCAGCACTCATTGGTACCCCACGCCGACAGTACCATCATTCTCGCACCCTACGGTGACGCCATGCAGGGCGGGCCGAGCCATTCGGAGTGGGTCGGGCCGCAAGAGGACTACCACTGGCGCTGCCGGGTCGAGCCGGAGGGCGATTACGTGTTCTGCGGCATCAACCTCTTGTTGTCCGAAGACAATCTGCACGGGTTGGATCTGACCGACTTTGAGGCCTTCGAGCTACAGCTGGAAACCCCGGGTCATAACCAGGACGTGCAGTTCTTTATGCGCCATTACGATGAGCGTTACTCCAACCCGGACGATAACAACAGTGCCCAATTCAACAAGTTCGACATCAAGGCCGGAGAGTTGGGGGGAACCCTGAGAATCGGTTTTGATGAGCTGTCTCTGGCAGATTGGTGGAGCAGTGCTCGAGACCTGCCGCGAGAGCTAAGGCGTCCCGCGTTTCACAATGTGATCGCCATCGGTATCGGTTATGCGCAGGCGCTGGAGCCGGGACACTATGATGTGATCATCAAGGAGGCGAGTTTCGTCGGTGAGTGGATCTCGGCCGCCACCTGGTACCTGAGCATTCTGCTGATCTGGCTGGTAGGGCTGGGTGCCTGGGGCACCCATCGGTTGGTTCTCCTGTCCCGGATTACCCGGCGCCACCGTCGGCAACTGGATATCCTCTCCAATCGCAATGCGCAGTTGAAAGAGGAAACCGACCGCTACAAGCAACTGTCCACCCGCGACCCGCTTACCGGGGCCTACAATCGTTACGGTTTTGAACAGCGTCTGTCCCAGATGATTCACCAGAACGAATTCCAGCCCATCTCATTGATCCTGCTGGATGTGGACCATTTCAAAACCTTCAACGATACCTACGGTCATGATGCCGGGGACAAGGTTCTGCGCCAGTTGGTGAACCTGTTGGATCAGTACACCCGCAAGCAGGATGTGCTCTGTCGCTGGGGCGGTGAGGAATTTCTGCTCCTGTGCCCCAACACAGATGCCAAAAGTGCGGTGGTTCTGGCGGAAAAGATCCGGCAACTGGTTTCCGAGGCCCGGATTGAAATGGACGAGCAGGTACGTTTGACCGCCAGTTTCGGAGTCTGTCAGATCCGTGCCGGTGAGCCCTATATCGATGCCTTTGTCCGAACCGATCGGGCGCTGTATCAGGCCAAGGACCAGGGGCGTAACCGGGTGATGTTGTGCCCGGAGGCCACGTTCACCGGCGCCAGAACATCGGGCTGAACAGCACCAGCAGAGTAAAAACTTCCAGACGCCCCAGGAGCATGGCAAACGTCAGAATCCATTTGGCCGGGTCGCTGATCGCGCCGTAGTTACTGGCCACGTCCCCCATGCCGGGACCCAGGTTGGTGATGCAGGCGCCCACCGCCGAAAAAGCGGTTTCCAGATCCAGCCCGGTCATCAGCAGTGCTAGAAACATGACGATGTAAGTCACCACATACATCGCAAAAAATCCCCACACCGCTTCAATGACCCGATCGGGTACACTGATCTTTCCGACCTTGACCGGAATGACGGCGTTGGGGTGAATCAGTCGGTTGACCTCCCGTACGCCCTGTTTATACAGCAGCAGTACCCGAATCATTTTCATGCCGCCGCCGGTAGAGCTGGCGCAGCCACCGAGGAAGGCGAGCAGAAACAGCATGTAGGGCAGAAANGATGGCCACAGGTTGAAGTCCGACGCGAANCCNGCGGTGGTCAGCGTCGACGCCAGGTTGTAAATNCCGAGCACCAGGCTGTCGNTGAANGCGAGGGTCTCTGACNCATACAGGTAGGACACCGTAACGANGCTGCCNAANACNATCCAGCCGAAGTAAAAGCGGAACTCCGCGTCCTGCATGTAGTGCCATAANCTNTTGTCGCGCCAGGCAATAAAGTGCAGNGCGAAGTTGGCACCGGCCAGCACCATGAACACCGAACAGATCAACAGGATGGCCGGGCTGTCGTAGTAGCGCAGGCTNTCATCGTGNCTGGAAAAGCCACCGTTGGCCACGGTGGAAAAACTGTGTCCCAGGGCTTCGAACCAGCTCATACCCGCCAGCTTGTAGGCAANAAAGCAGGTGACCGTAAAGCCCAGATAAATCAGNAACAGCGCCTTGGCCGTTTCNGTGATNCGGGGGGTGAGCTTGTTGTCCTTGACCGGNCCGGGCGCCTCGGCCCGGTACAGCTGCATNCCCCCNATGCCCAACAGCGGCAGNATNGCCACCGCNATCACAATAATCCCGATGCCNCCCAACCACTGCAGTTGATGNCGATAAAACAGAATGGACGGGGGNAGGGCGTCCAGCCCACTGATGANTGTCGCCCCGGTGGTGGTCAGCCCTGAAAGGGATTCGAAAATCGCATCGGTAAACGACAGATCCAGTCCCATGGAAAAGTACAGGGGAATGGCACCGAAGGCGCCGAGAACAAACCAGAACAAGGCGGTAATCAGAAAGCCNTCGCGNGTGCGNAGCTCCTGNCGNCGNCCGCGCACCGGCAACCAGGTGGCGGCGCCGGCGCCAAAGGTGATGACNAANCCGATCAGGAAGGTCAGATAATTCTGATCGTGGAACCAGAGCGAGACGCTGATGGGCACCAACANCGTCAGGCTGAACAGCATCAGCAGTACGCCCAGAACCCGTGCGATGGTGGCAAATTGCATGGCCGTCCCGACGCTAGAAGAAAGTAAAACCGACCTGGAAGAGCTTTTCCAGGTCGCGAATATGCTGCTTGTGCAGCAGGAACACAATTACATGATCGCCCGGCTCCACCACCAGGTGGTCGTGGGCAATCANTACTTCACTGGTTTCATCGTCTTTCTCCCGCACGATGGCCCCGATGTTGGCCCCTTCGGGCAGGTCGATGTCTTCCAGTGCCCGACCCACCACTTTGGACGACTGACTGTCGCCGTGAGCGATCAGCTCAATGGCTTCCGCCGCGCCACGGCGCAGGGAGTGCACGTTGACCATGTCGCCCCGGCGCACGTGNGTGAGCAGGCTNCCGATGGTGGTGGTCTGGGGCGAGATGGCGATATCNATNTCCCCGCCCTGGACCAGGTCCACGTAGGCGGGGTTATTGATCANCGCCATGACNTTNCGGGCACCGAGGCGTTTGGCCAGCATGGAGGACATGATGTTGGCNTCATCNTCGTTGGTCAGGGCNAGAAACACATCGGTNTCTTCAATGTTTTCATCGAGCAGCAGGTCCTGATCCGAGGCGTTGCCCTGNAGCACGATGCTGCGNTCNAGCTGNTCGGANAGCTGGCGGCAGCGCCGCTCATTGTGCTCCACCACCCGAACGCTNTANCGNCCCTCNAGNTTTTTGGCCAGCCGCAAACCGATNTTNCCNCCGCCGGCGATCATCACNCGCTTNTAGGCGGTTTCCAGCCGGCGCAGNTCACTCATCACCGNGCGAATGTCGTTTTTCCCGGCGATGAAAAAGACTTCNTCNTCCGCCTCNATGACGGTGGAACCGTGGGGCACAATCGCGCGATTGCGNCGATAGATGGCCGCCACNCGNGTNTCCACNTTGGGCATNTGCTGACGCAGAAAGCGCANCTCNTGNCCGACCAGNGGNCCGCCGTGATACGCCTTGACNGCCACCAACTGGGCCTTGCCNTTGGCAAAGTCGAGNACCTGCAGGGCGCCGGGCTGNTCGATCAGCCGGAAGATGTAATCCGAGACCAGTTGNTCCGGNCTGATCANNACNTCGATGGGGATGGCGGTGTCGGTAAAGAGNTTGTCGTANGTCAGGTAGGCGTTGGAGCGCACCCGGGCAATTTTGGTGGGCGTGCGGAACAGACTGTGNGCCACCTGGCAGGCGACCATNTTGATTTCATCATTACTGGTGACNGCCACCAGCAGGTCGGCATCTTCGATACCCGCCTGCACCAGCACGTCCGGGTGAGANCCTTCACCGGTCACCACNCCGATATCGATCCGGTCGCGCAATTCGCGCAAGCGCACGTCGTTGGTGTCGATCACCGTGATGTCGTTGGCTTCGCTGGCNAGGTGTTCTGCCAGGCTGCCGCCGACCTGTCCGGCGCCGAGAATAATGATTTTCATAGGCTAGCTTGAGTCCCCTNGCGTCGCGCGTCGTGATTCGGCGCGATCACGCGTTCAGGCAGTGTGACCGAAAGCCGTATTCTGCCTTAAACGCTGTGGTTTTTCTCCCCGATCTTGCGCAGTCGGGCGTAATAGAAACCGTCGTGGCCATTGTCCTGTGGTAAAAGCTGGCGACCGCAGGGTTNTGNGAGCCCCCAGTCCACCTCGANCGTATCGCACCGGGCGTCCGGATGTTGCTGTACAAACGCCTCCACGACCCGGGTGTTTTCCTCCGGCAGAATCGAACAGGTGGCATAGACCAGCACGCCGCCGGGCTTCAGGGTGGACCATAGCGCGNTNAGNAGGCGNCCCTGCAAAGCACTCAGTCGGTCGATGTCGGCGGCCGAGCGCAGCACTTTAATATCCGGCTGACGCCGGATGATGCCGGTGGCCGAGCAGGGGGCATCGAGCAGAATGCGGTCGAAGGCGGTGCCGTCCCACCANTNGTCCGGTTGGCCGGCATCGCCNCAGCGCAGGGTGGCCTGCTTGCGGAGGCGGTCGAGATTCTCCTGCACCCGGTTCAACCGGCGCGCGTCGCTGTCCAGGGCGACNACCTCGGCCAGGCCCGGTTCGGTTTCNAGNATGTGTCCGGTTTTNCCGCCGGGGGCGCTGCAGGCNTCCAGCACCCGCTGTCCGGGTGCCAGTTCCAGCAGTTCGGCACTGAGCTGGGCCGCTTCGTCCTGGACGCTGACGCCACCGTCCTCAAAACCGGGTAAGGCCGTTACCTGACANGGCGTNTGGAGGGTGATCCCGACCGGGCTGAAGGGGGTGAGGCTGGCCTCGATGTCCTGTTCGCGCAACTGCGCCAGGTAATCTTCACGGGCGGCGTAGGCCGGGTTCACCCGAAGGGTCAGGGGAGGGTGACCGTTATNGGCCGCAACCACAGCCTCCGCCTGCTCGGGCCAGTGATGGCGCAGGCGTTTCAGCAGCCAGTTGGGATGGGCGGTGATAAAGCGGTCATCGTNCGCGAGNGCNCCATCCAGTGCTTCTCGCTCGCGCTGAAAACGCCGCAGGACGCCATTGACCAGGCCNTTGGCCCAGGGCTTTTTCAGNTCNCGGGTGCTNTCCACNGTGGCACCGATCGCCGCATGATCGGGNATNCGGGTGTANANCTGNTGGTANAGCCCGAGCAGCAGCAGNGCCTGAANGTCCCCNTCTTTGGGTTTGAGCGGNTTGTCCAGCAATTGACCCAGGTAGGCNTTCAGGCGNGGATACCAGCGGCAGGTCCCGTANGTGAGTTCCTGNANCAGCGGGGCGTCGCGCTCNGGNACCCGGCTCTGGTAATCNGGNANNAGGCTCGCCAGGGAGCCCTGCTGGCGCAACAGGTCGGCCAGTAACTTGGCGGCCGCCGTGCGCACCTTCATACGCCGGGCTCCGGTCGGGCNAGTACTTCGCCGGGGGTAAACAGATCGGCCCGGCCGCGCAGNAGTTCGGCCACCGGCAGNGCTTTTTTCCCGGGTAATTGCAGGCGGGTCAGCTGCAGTTGGCCTTCCCCGCAGGCCACGCCGATACCGGCTTCGCTCACCGACAGCACGGTTCCGGGAGCTTCCGGGCCGTCGTGGGCGAGTGCCNTGGCTTCCCAGACCCGAAANCTGTCGNTNGANTCGGCGCGGNGGGTATGGCANATNGGGAAGGGATTGAANGCNCGCACNTGTCGGGCCAGCTCGNNGGCCGGGCGNGCCCAGTCCANCGCCGCTTCGGCCTTGGTGATTTTGGGGGCGTAGGTGCTTTGGGCGTCATCCTGTGCCTCTGGNTNGGCNCAGCCCTGGGCTAACTGTTCCAGAGCNGTCATCAGCGCGGGGCCGCCGAGCTCGGCCAGCCGGTCGTGCAGTGCCCCGGCGGTGTCATCGGGACCGATGGGGCAGTGGGCTTTGACCAGCATGTCGCCGGTGTCCAGGCCCACATCCATCTGCATGATGGTGACGCCGGATTCGGCATCGCCGGCCTCAATAGCGCGCTGAATGGGCGCCGCACCCCGCCAGCGGGGCAACAGCGAGGCGTGCACATTGATGCAACCCAGACGCGGCGTGTCGAGCACGGCTTTCGGCAGCAGCAGGCCGTAGGCCACTACCACCATGATGTCCGCGTTCAGGGCGGCCAGCTCGGCCTGGGCCGGCTCGGATTTCAGGGTTTCCGGCTGGAATACCGGTAAGTGGTGNTCCAGGGCCAGGGCTTTGACCGGNCTGGCCTGNAANTTCTTNCCTCGCCCGGCGGGCCGGTCGGGCTGTGTGTAAACNCCCACTAACTGGTGTGGCCCNGCCAGNAGNGTGCGCAGGTGATGAGCGGCAAAATCGGGGGTGCCTGCGAAGACAATCCGCAGGCCGCCGGGGGAATCAGAGTCGGACATGAGGCTCGATGAGGTTGGGGCGGACCGCAATCAGGCCCGCANACGGTGTTGTTTTTCCAGCTTCTTGCGAATGCGCTGACGCTTGACCGGGGAGATGTAGTCCACGAACAGNTTGCCGTTCAGGTGGTCCAGCTCGTGCTGAATGCACACCGCCAGCAGGCCATCNGGCTCCAGCTCAAACGGCTTGCCATCACGATCNAGCGCGTTGACNCGCACNTTTTCCGGGCGCTCCACGGTCTCGTAAAAGCCGGGAATGGACAGGCAGCCCTCGTCATAGGGGCGCAGGGTCTCTTCATCCAACACCGTGACTTCCGGGTTGATGAACACCATCGGCTGGCTCTGATCTTCGCTCACATCGATGACCACGACNCGCTCGTGTACGTTCACCTGAGANGCCGCCAGACCCACGCCGGGNGCGGCNTACATGGTCTCGAACATGTCGTCCACCAACTGGCGGATGCGGTCGTCCACCTGGGCGACCGGCTTGGCCACGGTGCGCAGACGAGGATCGGGAAATTCCAGAATCTCGAGTTTCGCCATAATCTTTGTGACAAACCTCTAGTAAAAGAAGAAAAAGCGTTGCTAACATGATGATCGCACAGCGTTTACTTGCTATGCTTCGGGTAGCGCGCGGGTTTGCGCCGCCAATAATGACGACAGCCGCTACGCGTGTTGTCAGCTCTGTGTCAGGATTATAACCGGTATGGGCCTTTTTACCCTAATTCAATAGGTACCAATACGCCTCGAGGGTCCCCAGGGGATCATTGAAGCGGGCTGAAGGGTTCCAATGCACTCCCGGGCCTAACAATACAGGATCGGTTTCTATGAAAAAGTTGATGCTGGGGCTCCTGCTGGTCCCGCTGTTCGCCATGTTGAGTTGGGCGGACGAGGCCGCGTTCCGGAGTGACCATCCGGACGAATACATTGTCCAGAAGGGCGATACGCTCTGGGATATTTCCAACCGATTCCTCCAGACCCCCTGGTTATGGCCGGAAATCTGGCACGTAAACCAGCAAATTCAGAATCCTCACCTGATCTACCCGGGCGATGTCATCTCTCTGGTATACATCGANGGCGAGCCCCGACTGACCGTGGATCGCCCGGTGAAGCTGGCTCCGGGCGAGACCAAGCTCAGNCCGAGTGTCCGGGTGCTGCCCCGCGACGAGGCCATCAGCACCATCCCNCTCGACCGGATCAACAGCTTCCTCTCGCGCAGCCGGATTGTCTCGGAAGAGGAGCTTGAGGCGGCGCCCTACATGGTGGCGGGCCCCGAGAAGCGGATTATTGTGGGCGAGGGNGATTACGCCTACGGGCGTGGCGACTTCGAAACNGACATGNCCAATTATGGGGTNTACCGCAAAGAGGAGCACTTCCGCGACCCGATCACTGGCGAATATCTGGGCACTCACGCGCAGAACATCGGNACGGTTCGCGTNGGGAATACCGACGAGGACATTACCCGTGTCCAGGTGCTGACCTCNCGNGAAGAAATCCGTATGGGNGATCGGTTGNTGCCCAGNGANGAGCGNACNATNGANTCCAATTTCTANCCCAGNGCTCCGGATGATGANATCAATGCCCTAATTCTNGCCGTTGAAGGCGGCCTNAGCCAGGTNGGCAAACTGGANGTGGTCATGGTGAACAAGGGCGATCGCGAAGGGCTGCTGGTGGGTAACGTGCTGGCGGTGTACAAGCGCGGCGAAGTCACCCGCGACCCCGTGACCGGGGAGCGGATTACNCTGCCGGACGAGCGTGCNGGCCTGGTGATGATTTTCCGCACCTTTGAAAAAATGAGCCTGGCTCTGGTACTGGAAGCCGAGCGNCCGCTGGCCGTAAACGACAAACTGCTCAACCCCTGATTTAACCCCTGGNTCAATCAGATCTGGGATTGTTAGACCGCGCGGCCCNCCTCCCGGGCCGCGCCTCATGGANGACACGAGGACCTCATGGAAGAACANCATTTTTCCCANCTNTTATTGCAACGACTACCCGGCGCNGGCGCCGCCAANCGCGCTCGCNTGCTGGAGCACTTCGGCTCCGCNGGAGCGGTCATTGAAGCCTCCCCCGACGTGCTCAAAGGCTGGCTGGACCCNGAAGCNTGCGCGGCGCTGGGCGATTACCAGCGAAACCCCAGTGGTTGTNCTCTGGCACGAAGTGCGCGAAAGGATCTGGATTGGCTCGCCGAGCATCCCGAAGTCCAGGTNCTCAGCCTGGAGGATGAAGATTACCCACCGCTGCTTCGGGANATTCGCCGGGCACCCCCGCTGCTGTTTGTCCGCGGTTCCGTGACCGCCCTGAGNATGCCGCAGATCGCNATGGTGGGGAGCCGGAATCCATCCACNGGTGGGCGCGATAANGCCCGCCAGTTCGCCGCCTTTCTGGCGGGGCGGGGCTTTGCCATCACCAGCGGCCTGGCCATGGGGGTTGATGGNTTCGCCCATGCCGGCGCNCTGGATGTGGAGGGCGTTACCATCGGNGTGGTCGGCACGGGAATTGATCGCGTCTACCCGGCCCGGCACCGTCAATTGGCGGAAGANATTGTCGCCAACGGCGGTGCCGTCGTATCGGAATTCCCCCTGCGGGCCAGTCCCCAGCCTTCGAACTTTCCCCAGCGCAACCGNATCATCAGCGGCCTGAGTGGTGGCACNCTGGTGGTGGANGCCGCCCTNAAAAGCGGCTCCCTGATCACCGCCCGCTACGCCCTGCAACAGAACCGGGAAGTCTTCGCNATCCCCGGCTCCATCCATAACCCCCTGGCCCGGGGCTGTCACCGCCTGATCCGCGAGGGCGCAACCCTGGTGGAAACNGCNCGGGATATTGTCGAGCAGNTNGGCGGTTACNTGGGGTATCAGAGCGACCTNTTCAGCNCNTCGTCGNAAGCNTCTNTNGANNTGACNGACAAAGAACAACGGGTGCTCGAAGCGCTGGGNCACGANCCNAGAGATCTTGATTCACTGGCGGACGACAGTGACTTGGAGGTGGGGGAGCTCTCGGCACTGCTGATTGGTNTGCAACTGAAGGGCGCGATCACCGAAACCGCAGCGGGCTTTGAGCGTACGGCCTTGGCGAACTCCTAAAGATTTTTCGCATTAGAGGATGAGATCGCTGTCCGATCCGTTATTAGGATATCCGCGACCTTTCGGCATCCATTTACACGACTTCCCAGGGCTTGTTCTCTGTCTTAGTCAAATCCCGACTACCATGTATAACCGCGAGGATATACAGAGAGTCGGTTGCCACCAGGTAGATAATGCGGTAGCTCTGGAAAATCAGCTCACGCACATCGTTGCGTTCAGCTTCGGGCACCTCTCGCCCGAGCAGCGGTTGCTCATGTAACAGGAAAGTGGTCTCGATAATCCGATCAATGAATTGCTCGGCATAGATGGGCACATCACGGGCNATATACGCATAAATGTCGCCTAAATCCAGTTCGGCAGACTCTGTCCATTCGATCTTCATGTGTGCTTTTGGTGCCGTGCCNTGATGCGGGCTTTGACTTGATCGTGCGGGACGGTGCGGCCTTCCTCAACGGCTTTTAAACCAGCCTCGATCTTTTGCTTCACATACAGCTCATACATGATGTCGTTCCAGGAGGCTTGTTCTGGCAACTGGTTAATAATGTGCTGTGCCGACTCTTTAGCGTTCATACATACCTCAATGAGTTAACCTTGTATCGTTGCCAATGTGTGCCGCCTTGCCGGTGTCAATTATAGCGGGTTGGTTGTGCTGCACCTGATCTCATGGCGCTGTACTTGCNTGAGGAACCCCTTATAACCGGTAACCGCTTTGTGCCCTCAATGGTATAACGGCCAATATACCATGCTCAGGGAGCAGGGAAAGTGCTTCGTGCAAGCGGTCAGTAAACCCCCGAAGCCCCATGAGATGGACGCCAACCGGGGGTTCAATACCCTCCAACCCNNCAACCCTNCNNCCCGACCGGCCGGGTACATTTTTACCCAGCGGATGGAACTGAGCAGCGCCTATTTGACGAATCTGTGCGATTAGGCCCCTTTTCAGTAAACTACGCCCTTTTATTGCCCCTGTTGAGAGGATTCGCCCCCGATGAGCACCACTTTTCCCTGGAGCACCAACCCCCGCATTCAGCGTGCTGCCAAGCGCATGCGCGCTGGCGGCGTGGTCGCCTATCCCACCGAGGCGGTCTGGGGCTTGGGTTGCGATCCCAACAATGCCGAGGCGGTGGCGCGGCTATTGGCCCTGAAGAGCCGCCCCTGGGAAAAGGGTCTGATTCTGGTCGCGGCCCGCATTGAGCAGTTTGTGCCTCTGGTGGAGCGACTGGACAAAGGGCTTCAGCAACAGTTGCGGGAGAGCTGGCCGGGGCCCGTGACCTGGTTGGTGCCCACCGCCGGCCTGGTGCCCGAGTGGATCAGCGGACGCTTTGAGTCGGTGGCGCTGAGAGTAACTGATCACCCCGTGGCCGCTGGCCTGAGCCTCGCTTTCGGCGGCCCGATCGTGTCCACCTCCGCGAACCCGGCAGGCAAACCCTCCGCCCGCACCGCTCTGGAGGTGCGCCGCTATTTCAAAGACCGGCTGGACGATGTGACTCCCGGGCGTGTCGGTAACCGAACTCAACCCTCCCAGATTCGCGACTTGATCACCGGGGAAGTTCTCCGTTAATCGAGCTTTGCTGATTTCTGCCATGCTAGACTGCGCCCTCAGCGCACACTAGATGGCGCTGGTGAATCAATGACCAGGATTGGTTTTATGGAGATCAATATGAAAAAAGTGATTTTGGCTTCGGCCTTGGTATGTGCAGCGGGCGCGGTGCAGGCGGATCAGCGTCCTCAGTGGAATCAGGTGTCAGTCGCCTATCAATCAGCGGACGTTGAGGGTGAAACTTTGACCGGCTTTGGTTTGGGTGGCTCTGCGCTGCTGTCGGAGAATATTTTTGTGGCTGGGGCGTTTTCCCAGCTCTCGGACGATGTTGAATTGTTCGGCGATACTTTGGAAATGGACCTTAATACGGTTTCCCTTGGGTTGGGTTTTCGTCATGGACTGTCAGTGAATACGGATCTGTTTGCTATCGTGAGCTATGAGGATATAGAGGTTGACGCTGCTTACATGGGAGAGTCCGGCAGTGCCAGTGACAACGGTTACGGATTGACAGGTGGTTTCCGCTCAATGCTGTCTGAGTCGTTTGAGATTAGCGGCTCACTCGGTTATGTCAATATTGACGATGAATCAGAAACCTCTGTTGCAGTCGGCGCTGACTACTTTTTTACCGACACGGTGTCGATCGGATTAGGCCACGTGATGGCAGACGATGTGGACACCACCAGCATCAGTCTTTCCGTCTATTTTTGATCGACTCACTCCGGGGCCGGGCGTCGGCCCCGGAGTGGTATTTCTCTCTGTCTTAACGGCCATTCGTATTATCTGTTAACTCCAGCACCGCGCAGAACGTTTTCCGTTCTTTCACCCAGCTTGGCGCCTGCATACGTATTCAATCGATTGCAAAAGGTGTATTGTGGTATTTTCGGCCACTTTCCCCGAATTCGGCCCGCTCCCTCCGGGCGTCGCCGATCGATCGAATAACGTAAACGGAGCGCCCCATGAAACGCCCTTATACCCTCCATCGCACCGCATTGCTGGCCACGGCCCTGGGCAGCCTGCTGCTCACCCAGGCCTGCCAGAAAACTGAACCGGCGCCTGAATTCCAGGCCGCCAGCCCGGCGACGCTGGAGGGCGACATGATTGCCTTTCGCTCCACGCTGGATAACCGGGCTCGCATGCTGACCGTGCGTCAGCCCGATGACATCAAGCTGGCGTACGACGTGGAAACCGGCAACCTGCACCAGGCCTGGCGGGGCACGGTGCACTTTACCGGCGCGGTCTTCGATACCCGACACGGCCCCCAGCCCGTCTCCGAGGGCGACCTCTACCTGACCCAGGATGCCCGGTGGCAGACCGAAGGGGCCAGCGTTCAGTATGGCGGTCATCGTTATTCCGGCGATCAGCTGGCACTGCGTTACGACGTTGAAGCGGATGGCTGGAAGGCGACGGTCTGGGAAAAGCCCAGCGCCCGGCTGGAGGAGCAGAGCCTGATCATCACCCGGGAGTTCGCGGTCAATGGCCTGCCCAAAGGGCTGGGCTTGACCCTGACCGGCCTGGCCGAGGCAGCGGACCAGTCATTGGTCGGCAGCGGTGAATGGCAGGGCAGTCAGACCTTGCGGCTGAAAAACGGCGTGACCCGGGTGCAGCGCACCTTTACCGATCCGACTCGGGTCGAGCGACCGGATGAAGCGGGCGAAGGCGACCACCCCGGCCAGACCCTGGTTGAGGGCAGTGACTGCGCCGCCTGTCACAACCCGGAAATCAAGACGGTCGGCCCCTCCTACCAGTCCATTGCCGAACGCTACGACAATACTCCGGACAACCGGGCCATGCTGGCTAAGAAGATCATTCTCGGGGGCGCCGGCAACTGGGGTGAGGTGCCCATGAGTCCGCACCCGGACCTCAGCCAGGAAGATGCTGAGCAGATGGTCGACTACATCTTCTCCCTGCAGGAAGAAACGGAGGGAGAAACCCGCTGGAATCTCGACCAGCCGGCCACCGACACACTGGAGTTGGTGGCTGAGACCCCGGCCGAGGCCACGGGAGATGGTGCGCTGGTATACCGCCACCTTTTCAGTGGCGATCAACCCAATATTGAAAGCCTGCGTGGCACGGCCCCATCCGAAGTGGCCCGGGTGTCGCGCATTCACTTCCCGGACAAGGCCTCTTTCAAGCCGTTGGATTTGCGCTTCGCCCTGCAGGTAAAAACCCACCTGAAAGTGGACGAGACGCTGGAGACCGAGCTGCGCCTGATCAGTGATGATGGCGCGGTGGTGTACCTGAACGACGAGCTGCTGATCGACAGCTGGGGCTTCCATGGTCCTGAGCCGGAAGATGCCAGCGTTACCCTTGAGCCGGGGCTCCACTCACTGGAGGTGATCCACTTCCAGAGTCACGGCGGTGCGACCCTGTCGATGCAGTGGCGCAATCCCGAAACCGGCGAATTTGAAATCATTCCGGCGGAGATGTTGCAGATCCAGGCGGCCGATCGCCGGGACGTGGTGCCGGTGATTACCGATCCGGAACGGGTCAAAACCATTCCCGGAGACCAGACCAAAGTCGCCGGTGTACATCCGGCCTTCGATCGCTTCCAGGCCCGTCCGGACGAGTTTGAACCCATGGTCGGGGGCATTGATTTTCTGCCCGATGGCCGGATGGTCATCACTACCTGGGATCCGGAAGGCTCGGTGTATATCGTCAGTGACTACGACAAGGGCCCGGAACAGGCCAGCGTCAAACGTATCGCCCGGGGCCTGGCCGAACCGCTCGGCGTGAAGGTCGTGGACGGTGATATCTACGTGCTGCAGAAACAGGAACTGACCCGCCTGGAAGATGTGAATGGCGATGAGGTCATCGACGTTTATCACTCGGTATCCGCGGACTGGTCCGTGACCGACAACTTCCACGAGTTCGCCTTTGGCCTGGAATACCAGGACGGTTACTTCTATGGTGCGCTGGCGACGGCGATTTTGGCAGGCGGTGCCAGCGCCGACCCCCAGGCGCCGGATCGTGGCAAGGCCATCAAAATCCGTAAAACCGACGGGCAGGTGGAGTTCGTTGCCCAGGGCCTGCGCACGCCGAACGGCATTGGCTTTGGTGTGGACGGCGAGCTGTTTATTGCCGATAACCAGGGCGACTGGTTGCCCGCCAGCAAAATCGTCGAACTGACGCCGGGGGCCTGGTACGGCTCGCGTTCGGTGGACTTCGAAGGCACCGCCGACCTGACCGAAACCAAACCGGTGGTCTGGCTGCCCCAGGACGAAATCGGCAATTCCCCCAGTGAGCCGGCGCCGCTGAACGTCGGCCCCTACCAGAACCAGATGATCCACGGCGAAGTGACCCACGGCGGCATCAAACGGGTGTACGCCGAGCGGGTGAACGGCCGTCTGCAGGGCGCCGTGTTCCGCTTTATCCAGGGGCTGGAAGCCGGCGTCAACCGCCTCGACTGGGCGCCGGATGGTTCACTGATCGTCGGTGGTGTCGGCAACCCGGGCAACTGGGCCGATGGTGAAAAACAGTGGTACGGACTGGAACGTCTGGTCTACAACGGCGAGACCGCCTTTGAGATGCTCAGCGTCAGCGCCCGCTCCGACGGCTTTGTGATCGAGTTTACCGAGCCGGTGAAGGCGGGCCAGAATATCAGCCCCGAAGATTTTGAGATTCTTCAGTGGTATTACGAGCCCACCGCCGAGTATGGCGGTCCGAAAAAGAACGTCACCGAGTTGCCGGTGGAAGGCTTTGCCCTGTCGGAGGACCGCAAGCGGGTGAGCTTCAAGCTCGGCGGACTCAAGCCCGACCATGTGGTGTATTTCCGCATCGCCCGGCCCTTTGTCAGTGAGACCGGCAACAGCCTGTGGACCACAGAAGCATGGTACACCCTCAACGCCATTCCGGAAGACCAACCGGTGGCGCTTGAAGGTCGTCAGCCCCAGCACAATCAACTGACTGATATCGAGCAGGCCGAAGGCTGGAAGCTGCTCTTTGATGGCAAAACCCTCAACGGCTTGCGCAACTACAACGCCGATACCCTGGGTGAGCGCTGGGTCATAGACGATGGTGCCCTGCATATGCAGCCCAACGATGGTCGCCCCGGTGGGGATCTGGTGATTACCGACGAACCCCTGACCCGCTTCGAGCTGTACCTGGAGTGGAAGCTGGCGCGCAACGGCAATAGCGGCATCATCTACAGCGTGGATGAGTCGCCGGAGCTGGAGGCGCCCTATATGAGTGGCCCGGAGTACCAACTGCTGGATAATATCGGCCACCCGGACAGTGAGATCTACACCCATCGGGCGGCGGACCTGTACGACCTGATTGCCGCCACGCCGGTCACCGTGAATCCGGCCGGCGAGTGGAACCGCACCCGTCTGGTGGTGGATAACGGGCGGATCGAGCACTGGCTCAATGGCTTTAAAGTGGTGGAAGCCGAGATGGGCACTCCGGAATGGGAGGCGATGATCGCCGAGAGCAAGTTTGCCGACTGGGAGGCCTTTGCGGCGACCCCGGAGGGGCATGTGGTGCTCCAGGATCACGATGACCCGGTGTGGTTCCGCAACATCAAGTTGCGGAAATTACCGTAAGGTGGACAAGCGACTTCGTAGGTAATGCTCCGCCTGGGTATACCCTTGTGAGACGCGCCGTAAACCCATCCATGGGGGCTCGATCACCCGCCATCCAGGCGGGTGACGGTCTCACAAGGGTATACCCAGCCTCCGCAGTGCCTATGTAACGTTTCGGGAACTAGCAAGTGAGTTATAACTCAATCCGCTTACCATCCTCCCGGGCGGACTTGAAAATCGCCTGGACAATGCGAATATCCCTCAAGCCTTCCTCGCCGGGCACCATGACCGGCATGTCCTGCAAAATGGCCCGGGCATCGTCGTCCATCTGCGCGGCCTGCTGGTTGGCGATGGGTTTGTCCAGTTTCCTGCCATCGCTGGTGGCGCCCTGCACACCGTTGTAATTGGACATGGGCCGCAGGTAATAGGAACCCTCAGCGCAGGTCACCTCCAGCTTATTGCCCGGCTTCACAAAACTGGTCATACATTCGGCCACCGCACCACTGGGGAACTCCAGGGTAAAGTGGGTGGTGGAATCCACTTCGGTGAAGGCTTCGGGGTGGGTAATTTCATGTCGACCGGACACCGCTACCGGCTCCTCACCGGCGGCATAACGAGACCCATTAAGCGGGTAGACGCCCATATCGTACATGGCGCCACCGCCCATATCGGCACGCATCCGCCAGTTGTCCGGCGAGCGATTTTCGCCACCGGAGTATGCCGCCACCGCATCAATGCGCTCAATCGCCCCGTAGGGTTTGTCCTTGGCGAACTGCATCACCGTCTGGGTATTCGGCTCATGCTGCATCCGGTAGCCGATGCTCAGCTTCACGTTGTTTTTACGGCAGGCATCAATAATCTCCTGACACTCCGCCTCATCCATCGCCATCGGCTTCTCACACCACACATGCTTCCCCGCATTGGCGCCAATCACCGAAAACTTCTTATGCAGACTCGTGGGCGTCACCACATAAATCACATCAATATCCGGATTATCCGCGATGGTGTGCATGTTCTCGTAGTTGTACACATTGGCGTCCTTGATACCGTATTTTTCCTGCCATACCGGAATCTTCTCCGGGCTACCGGTGACAATCCCGCGCAGCTCACAGTGTTGGGTCAGTTGCAGTGCCGGCGCGAGCTGGTTGGTGCTGTAGCCACCGAGACCGACCAGGGCGACGCCCAATTTTCGAGAGGGGCTCCCCAGCAGGTGGGGGGACCAGCCGGACGAGAGCAGGGCGGTTGACGCGCCGAGGCCTTGTAGGAAGCGGCGGCGGTTGAAGTTGGGGTGGGGCATTGTGGGAACCTCCGGGTTGGGTTACGGCGGGTGCGGCCTTTGGCCTTACCCGCCCTACGCAAAGTAACGCAGAATGTGGCACGGAGGTTTGCGGTGGGGTATACCGTTTCAAAACCGTGGAGCGGGGGGACCCGCGATGCGAGCCCCGTGGACGACCCACATGGATGTGGGAAGTGTCCCGAAGCGCTGGGAGCGCGAAGGGACCGTATTCACGGCGTGTCTTGAAAGGGTTCACCTCGCAGCGACCCGGGCTTGAAGCAACAAAAATAGCTGGATACTAAAACGCTTTGTCTCAGCGGGACGTCATAATCATTCTGACCATAACCCAGTTTAGATCACTCTGGCCATGAATTTCGCCTCGGTGGGTTCGGGCGCGTACAATACGCCCTCAATCGACAGCGCGAGACTCACCATGCCCACCGAAAACGCCCCCGACAAACAGGCCGTCAAAGACTACCTGCTCGGACTCCAGGACCGCATCTGCGCCGAGCTGGAAACCGAAGACGGCGGTGCCCGATTCCTACAGGACGAATGGCAGCGCGAACAGGGCGGGGGTGGCCGCTCCCGGGTGCTGACCGAAGGCAACGCCATCGAAAAAGGCGGCGTCAACTTCTCCCACGTCTTTGGCGACCAGATGCCCGCCTCGGCGACCGCCCACCGGCCCGAACTGGCCGGGCGCTCCTTCGAAGCCATGGGTGTCTCCCTGGTCATCCACCCTAACAACCCTTACGCCCCCACCAGCCACGCCAACGTGCGCTTCTTCATCGCCGAAAAACCCGGCGCCGAACCCGTCTGGTGGTTTGGGGGCGGCTACGACCTGACCCCCTACTACGGCAGCGACGACGACTGCCGTCACTGGCACCGCACCGCCAAAGACGCCCTGGACCCCCACGGCGACAATCTCTATCCGTTTTTCAAGAAATGGTGCGATGACTACTTTTTCCTGAAACATCGCGACGAACCCCGGGGCGTTGGCGGCCTTTTCTTCGACGACTTCAACGAACTGGGCTTCGAGCGCAGCTTCGCGGTGATGCGCGCCGTGGGCGACAGCTACCTGCCCGCCTACCGCCCGATCCTCGCCCGGCGCAAGGACACCGAATACGGCGAACGCGAGCGCAACTTCCAGCTTTACCGGCGAGGGCGTTATGTCGAATTCAATTTGGTGTATGATCGCGGCACCCTCTTTGGTCTGCAGACTGGGGGGCGCACGGAGTCGATATTGATGTCTCTGCCGCCCCTGGTGCGCTGGGATTACGACTGGCAACCGGAGCCGGGCAGCGCCGAAGCGGCGCTCACTGAGCACTATCTGCAGGCCAGAGACTGGATCGAATAACAAGAGCTGGAAGGTTGTATGACAGACGCTTACGCCGTATTCGGCGATCCCATCGCCCAGAGTAAGTCCCCCTATATCCACCGTCAGTTTGCCGAGCAGACCGGGGAAGATATCGCCTACACCAAACAACAGGTGGCCGAAAAAGACTTCGAGCAGGCCGCCGATGCGTTTTTCGCCAGTGGCGGCAAAGGCCTGAACATCACTGCCCCGGACAAACTGGCCGCCTATGGTTATGCGGCCCGCCTGACACCGCGTGCCCGCCGCGCCGGTGCGGTGAACACCCTGGTAAAGCGAGCGGACGGTACCCTGCTGGGCGACACCACCGATGGGATCGGCATGGTAAACGACATGCACAACCTCGGCTGGGAGATTGCCGGCAAGCGGCTGCTGATCCTGGGTGCCGGGGGGGCGGTGCGCGGCGTACTTCAACCGCTGATGGAGCAGGAGCCCGGCTCACTGACCATCGCCAACCGCACCGTGCACAAGGCCGAGCAACTGGCCAAAGGGTTTGCCGACCTGGGCGTGATTGAACCGTTGGGGTACGAGGCCTTGAGCGGACGTCAGTTTGACCTGGTGATCAATGGCACCTCCGCCGGCTTCGGCGGCGAACTGCCGCCCCTGCCCGAGGAGCTGCTGGCCGAAGGTGCTGCCTGTTACGACATGATGTACGCCGCCGAACCGACACTGTTTCTGCAGTGGGCCGAAGCCCACGGCGCTGCCCGACTGACCGATGGCCTGGGCATGCTGGTGGGACAGGCGGCGGAGTCCTTCTATCTCTGGCGCCAGGTGCGCCCGGAAGTGGTCCCGGTGATTACCGCGCTGCGCCGGAGCCTGTCTGCCAAAAAAGGGGCGTAAGCCCTGTCGGCTTTGCTGTAAGATAAATAGCATTTATGGTCGGTAAGGCGCGTCGGCGCGTATATCCGGCTTTCCAACCACAGCGAGCAAGGTAATGAGCAGACTAGAGGGCGGCCGCAACCTGACCCATCAGGTGACCTACCAACTGGGCGCAGCCATTGTGCGCGGGGAGTACAGTGTCAATGATCCCCTGCCCACCGAGGCGGACTTGTGCGAGCAGTTTGATATCAGTCGCAGCGTAGTGCGTGAAGCGGTGAAAATGCTCACCGCCAAGGGGCTGATTTCTTCCCGGCCCCGCCAGGGCATTCGGGTGCAACCCAACCATCGCTGGAACATGTTTGATGAGGACGTTCTGGAGTGGACCCTGAGCAGCCGCCCCTCCCTGTCGCTGCTGCGCGAGTTCACTGAGCTGCGCATCGGCATCGAGCCCGAAGCGGCCATTCTCGCCGCCCGGAAGCAGAGCCGGGAGCGGATTGCCGATATCGAAAAAGCGCTCTTGCGCATGGAAGCCGCCGAGCGGGGCCATGATGACCCTCTGGAGGCGGACATTGCCTTCCACTCGGCCATTCTGCTGGCCAGCGAAAACCGCTTCTTCATCCAACTGCGCAATTTCATTCAGACCGCGCTGCGGGTCAGTATTGCCTCCACCAACCAGATGAAAGGCGTTACCGTGGCCAGCGAAGCCGACCACCGGACGGTGTACGAGGCGATTGCGCGCGGTGATGTGGAGGGCGCGGGCAAGGCCGCCGTAGCCTTGTTGGAGGAAGCGCTTCAACTGATCGACGCCGCGATTGCGGCTCGTCGCACCGAAACCGCCTGATTTTCATGGCTGCAGGAACCCCTCCCCATGTCTGATTCCGACACGCCGGGCAAGCCTCGGCGCAGCACACAGAGTTACGGCAAACTGGATAAGGATGGCTTTATCCACCGTTCCTGGATGAAAAATCAGGGGTTGCCGGATCATGTGTTCGACGGTCGGCCGGTGATTGGCATTTGCAACACCTGGTCGGAGCTCACCCCCTGCAATACGGGCCTGCGGGAACTGGCCGAGTACGTCAAACGGGGCGTCTGGGAAGCGGGCGGACTGCCGCTGGAGTTTCCCGCCATGAGCCTGGGGGAAACCCAGATGCGCCCGACCGCCATGCTGTTCCGCAACCTGCTGGCCATGGAAGTGGAAGAGTCCATTCGCGGCAACCCCATTGATGGGGTGGTGCTGCTCGGGGGCTGCGATAAAACCACCCCGGCCCAGATCATGGGCGCCGCCAGTGTCAATCTCCCGACCATGGTGGTGTCCTCCG
Source organism: Marinimicrobium sp. (assembly GCF_002695945.1). NCBI lineage: Bacteria > Pseudomonadati > Pseudomonadota > Gammaproteobacteria > Cellvibrionales > Cellvibrionaceae > Marinimicrobium > Marinimicrobium sp. The sequence continues at coordinate 34,934 of NZ_NZQP01000064.1, forward strand.
GCCCCATGCTCAACGGCAAATTCCGCGGCCAGGACATTGGCTCGGGCACCGATGTCTGGAAGTACTCCGAGGCGGTACGCGCCGGGCTGATGAGCATTGATGATTTCATCGCCGCCGAAAGCGGCATGTCCCGCAGCCGGGGCGTATGCATGACCATGGGCACCGCCTCCACCGTGTCCAGCCTGACCGAGGCCATGGGGCTGAGCCTGCCCTTGAACGGTACGCTTCCCGCTGTGGATGCCCGCCGTCAGGCGCTGGCGCACCTTACCGGGCGGCGCATTGTCGAGCTGGTCAAGCAGGATGTCCGCCTCGCCGACATCCTGACCCGGGAAGCGCTGGAAAACGCGATTGTGGTCAATGCCGCCATTGGCGGGTCCACCAACGTGGTGGTGCATCTGCTGGCCATTGCCGGGCGGCTGGGGATCGAGCTGGCACTGGATGATTTCGACCGGCTCAGCCGGGACATTCCACTGCTGGTGGACCTGATGCCCTCGGGGCGTTTCCTGATGGAAGATTTCCACTACGCCGGTGGCCTGCCTGCCGTCATGGCGCGTATCAAGGNCNGGTTGCACACAACNATNCGGTGACCGTCTCGGGTGCNGCTCTGGGGGACCAGATTGCTGNCGCGCAATGTTACAATNACGACNTCATNCGNNNGCTGGACAATCCGGTNAANCCGGATTCNGGCATNTGGGTNCTCAAGGGNAACCTGTGNCCCAAGGGNGCCATNATCAANCCCAACGCGGCGACNCCNGCGCNGTTGGANCACACCGGNCGGGCTGTGGTGTTCGAGAGCATCGAGGACTACAAGGCGCGCATCGACGANCCGGATCTGGACGTGGACGAACACTCGGTACTGGTNCTCAAGGGGTGTGGCCCCAAGGGCTACCCCGGCATGCCGGAAGTGGGCAATATGGCCCTACCGAAAAAACTGCTCGAAAAGGGCGTGCGGGACATGCTGCGTATCTCGGATGCGCGTATGAGCGGAACCGCGTTCGGCTCGGTGATTCTCCACGTTGCGCCCGAATCCAGTGCCGGNGGCCCCNTGGCNNTGGTGCGCAATGGCGATGAGATTGCATTCAGTGGCAAAAACCGTAGTCTATCGCTCAGGATCAGCGACGCCGAGCTGGCGCAACGGCTGGCCGAATGGCAGGATAGTCGGCCGGAGTCAGAATACACTCGCGGCTATGCCAAGTTATATATTGATACCGTGCTCCAGGCCGATCAGGGCGTCGATCTGGACTTTTTGAGGGGCGCCAGCGGCGACCAGGTGGACCGGGAATCGCATTAATGACTGAATACACCCGCTATGCCAGTCTTGCTCACCGCTCGGTATTCATTACCGGCGGGGCGACCGGAATAGGCGCTTGCCTGGTCGAGGCCTTTGCCGCCCAGGGCAGCAATGTCGCCTTCGTCGACCTCAATGAAGAGGCGGGGAATGAGCTGGCCGAGCGGGTGCGTGCCGNACACGACGCCCAGGTGGTATTCCGCCGCTGCGATGTCACCCGAATCGACGAGCTGCGCGCCGCCATTCGCGCCCTCGCGGATCAGTGTGGCGACTTCACCGTACTGGTGAACAACGTCGCCAATGATCAGCGCTACGACCCCCGTTATCTGTCTGAGCAGGCCTGGTACAACAGTCTGGCGGTCAACCTGCACCCGGCGTTTTTCGCCGCCCAGACGATNCAGCCCCTGATGGCCCGGCAGGGCGGCGGGGTGATCATCAANTTCAGTTCCATCAACGCNCTGTTCGGGCCGAGNAAGCTGCCCAGTTACAACACCGCCAAGGCGGCCCTGCTGGGNCTGACCAAGTCCCTGGCCCGGGATTTCGGCTCGGACAAGATCCGGGTGAACGCGATTGTGCCCGGCTGGGTGATCACNGAGCGCCAGCTCAACAAGTGGCTCACGCCGGAGGCGGAAGCCTGGTGGATGGATCAGGTGTGCCTGAANGAGCGGATTCTGCCGGAAGATGTCGCCAACTTGACNCTGTTTCTCGCCTCGGACGACGCCCGGATGATCACCGGNCAGAAGTTCGTNATCGATGGTGGNCGGTTGTAGCTGAGTACGCGGCGGATGCGCCTTCGGCTTATCCGCCCTACGNGAGCTGCCGTGGTATCCGCCGTAAACACACCCAATTCCCACTTTTCCCCCTGAAATCCCTACATCGGCACTCGCAGTCGATGCGGATTATCCGCATAATAGCCGCTCGAAAAATTCCGGCGGAATCCGTGCATTCATCGGCAATACTCTTCGGCGTACCTCCCAATAGAACGCAGGGCGGCGAAGCGGGCGTAGGGGCGTCCACACCGCACCCGCCGGACAATAATCACATAATATGGAGTGCAACATGAGCTTGTCACCACTTGATATAACCACCTTTGCCGTTTACTGCGTGCTGCTGGTCGGCATTGCCTGGTGGGTTTCCCGGGAAAAAGCCGGCCACGAAAAAAACTCCACGGACTACTTTCTGGCGGGTAAATCCTTGCCTTGGTGGGCCATCGGCGCCTCGCTGATTGCGGCGAACATTTCCGCCGAGCAGATCATCGGTATGTCCGGCTCCGGCTTCGCCATCGGCCTGGGCATCGCCTCCTACGAGTGGATGGCAGCCATCACCCTGCTGATCATCGGTAAGTACTTCCTGCCGATCTTCCTGGAGAAAGGCATCAGCACCATGCCCCAGTTTCTGGAGCAGCGCTATGACAGCCGGGTGCGCACGGTCATGGCGATTTTCTGGCTTGCCCTCTATACCTTTGTGAACCTGACCTCCATTCTGTGGTTGGGTGCTCTGGCGATCAATGCTATCACCGGGCTGGACCTGGTCTATGGCNTGNGCTTCCTGGCGGTGTTCTCCATCGGTTACTCCATCTACGGTGGCCTCAAGGCGGTCGCGCTGACCGACATCATCCAGGTGGTGCTGCTGATCATCGGTGGCCTGATGGTGTCCTTCNTGGCGCTGGACCAGATCGCCGAAAATGCCGGCGGTTCCGGTGCTTTCCAGGGCTTCTCCATCATGCTGGCGGAGATTCCCGAGAAGTTCGACATGATTCTGGACCCGAGCAACGAGCACTACATCAGCCTGCCGGGCATTTCCGTGCTGGTCGGTGGCCTGTGGATCATGAACCTGTCTTACTGGGGCTTTAACCAGTACATCACCCAGCGCACCCTGGCTGCCAAGAGCCTGGCCGAAGCGCAGAAGGGCATCGCCTTTGCCGCCTACCTGAAAATCCTGATGCCACTGATTGTGGTGCTGCCCGGTATGGCCGCGGCCATGCTCAAGCCGGNTCTGGCCCAGCCGGACCAGGCGTACCCGGAAATGATGAAGCTGGTACCGCAAGGCCTGCTCGGCATCACCTTCGCCGCCCTGGTGGCCGCGATTGCCTCGTCCCTGGGTTCCATGGTGAACAGTATTTCCACCATCTTCACGATGGACATCTACAGCAAGATGATCAACCAGAANGCCACCGAGCATAAAAAGGTCATTATTGGCCGCTCCGTCGCCTGCCTGGCGATGTTGATTGCCGTGATCATCGCCCGCCCGCTGCTGGGTAACTTCCCCCAGGCGTTCCAGTTTATTCAGGAATTCACCGGTTTCTTCACTCCGGGTATCGTCACGATCTTCCTGCTGGGCTTTTTCTGGAAGCGCGCAACCGCGACGTCAGCACTGGTCGCGGCCATTGCCTCGGTCGTGCTCTCCGCGCTGTTCTGGAAGTTCATGCCCGGCCTGCCGTTTATTGATCGGGTGGGTATCGTGTTTATTGCCTGTGTGGTGCTGGCCGTCGTGATTACCCTGATCAGCGGTGCCAAAGAGCAGAGCAATGCCATTCACCTGGACAACATCGATTTCAGCACCCGTACCAGCTTCAATGTGNTGAGCATNGGTGTNGTTCTGATCCTGGTCGCGCTGTANAGCGTCTGGTGGTAAANCGTGCGGCAGCCCGAGTGTNTTAANAGCCTGCCAGTCGGGAATGTTCTGGGAGAAGGGGTGCTCTGGCACCCCGACCAGCAATCCCTCTGGTGGACCGATATCNTCGGTTGTCGTCTTTACCGCTATCACCCCGACTCGGANTCCCTGACCGAGTGGTCCACACCCGAACGGCTCACCGCCTTCGGGTTTGTGGCGCCTTCGCAAGCTATCTCACAAGCCCCCCAGACCCTGATCGCCAGCTTTGACAAGGGCTTTGCTCTGTACACGCCAGAAACCGGCGACTGTCACTGGTTGGCCCACCCCGAAGCGCACAAACCGGGCAATCGGTTCAACGATGGCAAGGTTGANCGGCAGGGCCGNTTCTGGGCCGGCACNATGGTGGAAGCCGGGGACCCGCTGGNGGATGAGGATGGCGCCGCGCTCTACTGCTGGACGGCTGACGGCGATGTGCAGCCGCATTTACGCGGCCTGGGCATCAGCAATGGTTTGTGCTGGAGCCCGGACAGTCGCACCGCTTATCTGTCTGATTCCGCCCGGGGGGTCTATTACGCCTATGACTTCGACGCCCACAGTGGCAGTTTCAGCAACCGNCGNGTGTTTGCCNTGGCCCCTGAGGGCACTGGNCANGANGGCAGTTGTGTNGATGCCGANGGCAATGTCTGGAANGCCCTGTTCGGTGGCGGCCAAGTGGTGTGTTACTCCCCCGAGGGCGAGGTGTTGTTGGAGCTGGAGGTTCCGGTCAGTCAGCCCACCTGTGTGGCTTTTGGTGGTCCGGATCTGTCCTGGTTGTGTATTACCACCGCGCGGGAAAATCTGTCCGAAGCGCAGTTGGCCCGAGAGCCCGAGGCGGGAAACCTGTTAATTTATCAGACCGATGTGAAGGGGTTGCCGGTGGATTTCTTTCGGGGGTAGGTTTGCGGGTACTTACGGCGGATGCGCCTTCGGCTTATCCGCCCTACGCGAACTGGCATGCTATCCGTAGGGCGGATAAGGCCGAAGGCCGCATCCGCCGTCACCCAACCCAAAGTTGCCACAACGCTTCATCCCTTCCGCCGATCCAACGTCCGATACCCCAACGCCTCACTGATATGCACCGTTTCCAGGGACTCACTCCCCGACATGTCAGCCAGCGTCCGCGCCACTTTCAAAACGCGATGATACGCCCGGCTCGATAACCCGAGCTTTTCAATCGCATCCTCCAGCAGGTTCTTATTGGCCGGCGTCAGCGCACACACCCGCTCCAGCTCAGGCACACTCAACTGATGGTTGGCTTTGCCCTGCCGGTCCAGCTGCCGCTGCCGGGCGGCAATCACCCGTTCGCGCACAACGGTACTGCGCTCGCCTTCACCTTTACTCTGCAGCTCCCCGCGTTTCAGTAACCGAACCGGTACGTGCATATCAATGCGATCCAATAGCGGACCGGAAATTTTGTCCCGGTAGCGACGAATCTGATCCGGCGTGCAGGTGCAGTCGCCTTCGGCCGCACCGTGGTAACCGCACGGGCAGGGGTTCATGGCCGCAACCAACTGGAAGCGGGCCGGGTAGACCGCTTGGGCCTTTGCGCGAGAGATGCGTACCTCACCACTCTCCAATGGCTCGCGCAACACCTCCAATACATGCCGGTGAAATTCCGGTAACTCATCCAGAAACAGTACGCCGCTGTGGGCCAGAGAAATCTCCCCCGGGCGCGGATTGGAGCCGCCGCCCACCAATGCAATGGCCGAGGCGGTGTGGTGGGGTGACCGGAAAGGCCGTACCCGATTGCTGTGACTGCCGGCACCGGGGGCTACTGAATACACCGCCGCCACATCCAACCGCTCACGATTTTCCAGCGGGGGCAGTATGCCGGGCAGGCGACTGGCGAGCATGGTTTTGCCAGTCCCCGGCGGCCCATACATCAACAGGTTATGGCCGCCGCTGGCCGCGACCTCAAGAGCCCGTTTGGCCTGTACCTGGCCTTTGACATCACTGAGGTCAAAATCCAGGGTCGGTTCGTCGGTGGCATCGAACGGCCCTTCGGCCTGGGGTAAGCGCTCCCGCTGATGCAGGTGCGCGCACACTGAAAGCAGGTTTTTTGCGGAGAACACGGCAGTGGAATCACACAGCGCGGCCTCTTCGGCGTTGTCGGCGGCGACCACCAGATGCCGTTTGGCATCGCTGGCGGCCAACGCCGCAGGCAGGGCACCGGTGACCGGGCGCAGCTCGCCGGACAGGGCCAGCTCACCCATAAATTCACAACCGCTCAGGCTGTCTTCGGGAATTTGACCGGAGGCGGCCAGAATGCCCAGGGCAATCGGCAAGTCAAACCGTCCGCCTTCTTTGGGCAAATCGGCGGGCGCGAGGTTGACGGTAATCCGCCGGGCGGGAAATTCCAGGTGACTGTTGAGGATGGCACTGCGCACCCGGTCCTTGCTTTCCTTCACGGCGGTTTCCGGCAGGCCCACCATATTCAGGGCGGGCAGGCCGTTGGAGAGATGAACTTCGACGGTGACCAGCGGAGCCTGGACTCCGAGTTTTGCGCGTGAATAGACAACGGCGAGCGACATGAGCAATCCTTGCGTGGGTGGGTGTATTTCGAGAAGAAATATACCTTATCGAGCGTCGTTGAAAAAGGAACCGGGTTCCGTTTTGGGGTGGCGATACACTGGAGCGTTACACCACGCCACCGCTCCAATGCGGCTCGGGTAAACTGTTTACACCCATCAACCGCGCCACATCGCCGAACAGGTTGTGGGTGCCAAAGCGGCGGTAGCCGTTGTTGATGCCGTCGCCGCAGTTGATCACCCTGCCCATGGACAGCGCCCCGCCGGCGCCGCCCGCGAGCGTCACCGCACCAGCGCCGCCGCCGTGTTTGGAGCCGTCGCCCACTTCGGAGAACATCACCACCAGGGTATCGCTCAGCAAACCGGCCGCATCCAGTTGTTCCAATGTGTAGGCCAGCAGGGAGTGGTACCAACGTACTTGGGCAGTGTGGGGCACGTCCCCCGGGCGGTGGGAAGCGCTGTGACTGGAGAACTCGTTGTACCAACGGGTGATCGGGGTGACCTCGCCGCCGTTCTCGGTGGCCTTGATGCCCTGGTCCATGGCCTGCTGGGCCATCTGCCAACACTCATCGAAGGAATAGTTGACCAGGTTGCCGTTTTCATCGCCCTTGGACAGTTGCAGGGTGGCGACCCGGTGCAGGCCACAGGAGAAGGCGCCCACCACATTGTCGATCTGGGCCCGGCACAGGGTTGGAAACTGTTGCCACTCATCTGCTGACAATTGCTGTTCCGCCATGGCGTAGGGGTCGGCGGGTTTGTCGGTGCTGAGGGCGCAGTCGCCCAGTTGCGTTCCCGCGAGGTTTTTCAGGCGCACCAGCGCTTCGCGGTGGCGAGTAAGTTTATCCTGCCGCGCCTGGGACAGGGTGGCGTCTTCCAACTGGTCAAAATCCGACAGCAGGGTGTCGTACATGGCCTGCAGTTGCGGGTTCGGTTCGCCGCCACCGCCGTCCCCCACCCGCAGTGCCAGTTTCTCGGCGACGTCTTTCGGGTCGTTGTTGGGGATAGGCCTTTGCGTGGTTGCGTAACCCCGAGGCTTGGAGATCATGATGTCGGATTTAGGACCGGTACGCACACCCAGGCTCAGGACCCCTTCATCGCCGAGCTGTTCGGCAATCAGGTGGTCGATGCTGGCACTGTCGGTGCCGATCTGGTTGTTGCCGGTGAGGATGCCGCGCATGTCATTGTAGTGGGCGCCAGCGCCCTGACCGATGTCCAGGGTCATATTTTGCAGCACGGTCAGGTTCTGGTGCCAGGGCGAAAGTGGTCCCAGGCCAAAGCTCAGTTCCTGGGAGCCGGCGATACTGCCCTCGCCCTGGGTCGGGCGCCAGTTGTAAGGCACCACGCCGTTGGGGTAGTAAAGAAACAGTACCCGCTGTGCCAAGCCCGAGGCGGCGAGGACTTTCTGGCCGAACAGTTGGCTGGCAAAGGGTAACAACAATCCGCCTTTGGCCAGGGACATCAGAAACCGGCGACGCGATCGATTGGTCAGTGTGTTCATGGTGGTCACTCCCTCTTATCGACGCTGAATGAAACTGTCGGACAGCACCAGGTCGCGCAGCATGTCACGCATGCCACCGCCGTTGCGCAGGTCCTGACTAAAAGTCTGGATATTGAGCTCGTCGCTATCGCCGGACTCCTCCCGGCCCACCACGTAGCGGTAGAACTGCCGGGCAAAACAGGCCTCACCCTGACCGCTTTCGGCAATCAGTTGGGCCAGCTCGGGTATCGAGTGGTAGGTTACCGCCTCGCTGTCCGGGTCAAGAGTCGTCTCCGGCGAATAGAGGCTTTTGATGGAGCCGGAGGCGTCGATCTCTTCGGTCTCACCGTTGCCCAGGGTCTCCATGGCCCGGTACAGGCCCTGGCTGTCGAACCGCTCAAAGCCAAAACCCACACCATCGATAAACTGGTGGCAGGCGGCGCAGGCCGGGTCGTTGGTGTGCCGCTCGGTGGCGTCCCGGTTGCTGTCGGAGTCTTCAAATTCGACGTTGAAGTCCGCCGCGGCCGGTGGCGGAAACTCCTGGCACATCAGACTTTCCCGCACATAGACGCCGCGCTTGATGGGCGAGGGATTGACGGTGTTAGTGCGCGAGGCCAGGAAGCTGGCGTGGCCGAGCAGGCCAGCACCCAGGCGAGGATCCGAGCCGTCGTAGGCGCGCTCGGACCAGCCGCCGCTGGTGGTGTCCGGAAGACCGTAGTGCTCGGCCACCAGATCATTGGCCTGGGTGTAGGGCGCGAGCAGCAGTTCGGCGTAGGGGGCGTTGGACTCAATGTTGGCGAGTACAAAGCGCACGGTTTCCTCTTTCAGCGCTTCGACCAGATCCGGGTTGTCGATGCCCGGGAAGCCGTACTGATTGTTGATCAGCCAGCCGCTGATAAAGCGGCGCAGGCCGCGCTCCGAGCGCGGATCACTCAGTACGTGATTGACCGCCTCGGACCGGCTGAAGTCCTCATCCGCGGCCATGGCGAGTAAGGTGTCATCCGGAGTGGTGGCCCAGAAAATGTAGGCCAGAGAGGTCACCGTTTCGTAGGCATCCAATGCAAAGAGGCCGGTTTCACCGTCCAGCTCGCCCAGCTCGGAGCGGTACATGAAGTGCGGTGACATCAACAGCGCCTGCAGGGCCCGACGACCGCCGTCGTCGTTGTCGTAAAGGGCGGCGTAGTTGTCCACTTCGGTCTGGGTCAGCGGACGACGGAACAGTCGCTTGCCGAACGCCTCGACGGCGCAGGCAGCGTCGTCACACTGTTCGGCCAGTCCCATAAAGGTGTAGCGGGTGATCGCCTGCTCGGCGATCTCACTGGCCACCAATTGATAGCCCAGGGTGCGGTCGTAGCCCGCCGAGAGATAGGAGGCGGTGGTGAAATTGCGGTAGCGACCATCGGCGGGGACGGTATCCATCAGCGCCGCCGAGAAGTTGATATTGAACACATCGCGCACGCTGTTGAGGTATTCCTCTTTGGTGAGCAGGCGCAGGTTTCGGCTATCCAGAGTGCCCTCGCCGCAGTTGCCGTCGGTGCACAGAGAGGGCTGCCAGGCGTCGGCGAGCACCAGGCGGGCGATTTCGAAGGCGCAGTCACCGCTCTGTTCGCCGTCGCAGGCGCCGGGATTGTCCATGGGCATAAAGTCGGCGATGTAGCTGGCCAGAAGATTCTGGTTCCAGGTGTCGTCCAGGGCATTGATGGCACCGGCCACGCCGCCTTCACCGTTGTCGCCATGACAGCTCTGGCAGTGTTGGCCATAGAAATCCCGGCCGGCTTGATAGTCGTCTTCCTGGCCGGCAAACAGCGCCTGGATCGAGACGTTGTGAGCGGGCATCACCAGCTCGATAGTGGCCGCGGCGGGGTTGCCGACTACATAGGCGCGGCCTTCGCCCTGCCACCCGGAAAACTCGGTCCCGAGAGGCGCCTCGTGGGCGGCGATGGAAACCACCGTGCCGGGGGTGAAATCGCGCTCGGCGTTCTCGGTGCTGCCACCAATTACCGACAGGCGATAGGTTTCGCCGCCGGTGTCGCCGTGGGCATTCCAGGGTTCCCATTGGCCGTCGCTGTAGCTGGCGGATTCCTGGATGTCGTTGAGGTCATCGGTCTGGGCGCCGGCGCCGTTGTTGAAAATCACGTTCAGCTGCCCCTCGGGCAGGGCGTCCGGATCTTGATGGTAGACCCACCAACCGCTGTCATCCGGTCCGTCCATCGGCTCACCGGGCCAGTCGTGCAGCGGTTGGTCTTCTCCCGCACCGCTGGTCCAAAGGTAGATGTTGACGGCGTCCCAGTCGTCAGGGTTGTCGTAGCGCAGGGACAGGGCGGCGTCCGCCTCGGTGAGGGTGGTTTGCGCACTGAATTCGTCCAGAGTGGCGCGCACGGTGGCCTCACCCGGGGCCAGACGTTGCACCAGGCCGGTGTCCGATACCGACACGACGTCGCCGCCGCTGATCACTTGCCATTGAACCTCCGAATGAACATGAATTTTGGTGTTGTTGGGACCCAGACCGTAGGCCACCAGTTGTTGCTGATCGGTGAGTGCGGTGGTCTCCGGGGAGATGGCCAGCCCGGTCAGGGAGGTGTCGATAGACACCACCTCGATCTCCAGACTGGTCGATTGCCCGTTGCTGCTGAGGGTGACGTTGGCGGCACCGGCGCTGAGGGCGTTAAGGGTGACCTGGTTGCCTTCGATGGCTTCTACCGAAAGCACCGATTCGTCACTGCTATTGACGCTGTCGATGCTCGACACCGGTGCGGTGAAGCCATTGTCGTAGCGTGCCTCGACGCTGAGCGTAAACGTATCATCCGGGTTGACCCGGGTGTCGCCAAGCAGGCGCAAATCGGTCGGTTGAGCGTCGACGGCGTCGATCCATTCGGCGAACAGGGTGTCTGCCGCGGGGTTGGTGTAACGGGTGCCTTTGGGCATACGGTTGCCGTCGGTGACCTGATAGAGATGAATCAGGCTTTCGCCGTGATCAAAGGGTTTGATCCGGTATTTGCCGCCGGTGGTTTGAACGTTGAGCAGGCGCATGTCCTCCAGCGGCTGGTCGTAGCGCAGGTTCATGAAATCGCTGTTGTGGCAGTGCGCGCAGTTGGTATCCAGATAGGCTCTGGCACGCGCCTCAAGCGATGTGTTCTCGTCTTCCAGAGACGCAAAGGCGGTGTACTGCTCGGCGGCACCAATGTTGGTATCGAACAGCCCGATCCGGTTGAAAATATCCAACTGGTTCTCACCTTGCTCACTGAACGAACGGTTTAACTGGCGGGAGTGCAACGCCAGGGGTTCGCGACTGCCATTGCCCACATGACAGGAGCCGCAATCGGCCGAGGATCGTACCGTGCGGGTGCGTCCTTCGGCATCGGTATTGTCGAGGGTCAGGGTTTCGGTCACTCGTGTGGCCTCAGTGCCCTCGGCGTTCCAGTGGTAATTCACCGCCTGCCAGGTTCCGTTCGCCTGGCGGAAGAGAATTTCCGTGGTAAAGGGACGTTCTTCGCCATCAGCGTCGGTGATGCATTTATGTTTGATCAGCACCGAACCGGTGGGCAGATCCCACTGTTCGGTGTCGGCAAAGGCGATGGTTTCGTCGTTGGGGATGTGTAAGAAGTGTTGTACCGTCGCGCCGTCGAACCAGCCTTCGGTGTTGACCTTATAGGGGATGACGCCACTTTCCGGTACCAGGGGCGAAAGACTCTGAAACAACCCGGTGGCTGATAAGGTGTCCGGCAAGGCGGCGCTGTCAGCGTCATCGTCCACCAGGCGGTAGATGGTGGAGTTGCCTCCGAACTCGACACCGTAGGTGGATACCAACAATTCGTCGCCGGACAGGTCGGTGCCGAAGGAGGCGATGTTTTCCGGGAAGGCGTCGCTGACCACGGTTTTCTCTTCGCCCTCGGCCACGGCCCAGATTTTCTTGGTGACGTAGTCACCGAACACAAAGCGTCCATTGAGGCCCGGCAACTGGTTGCCCCGATAAACCAGACCACCAATGATGGAGTAACCGGTTGGGTGCTCGTACCCTTCGATGGGCGGTTCAAAAGCCGTGGTGCAGTCTTTGAGTGGGTCGCCCCCGAGTTCGCCCCGGTTGTTCAACCCTTCGCACACCGGCCAGCCGTAATTCTTTCCGGGTTCCACACGGTTGACCTCTTCGTAACCGGATTGGCCGACTTCGGTTTCCCACAAGGTGTAGGGCGCTTCGGTGTCAAACGCCCAACGCCAGGGGTTGCGGTGCCCGTAGGACCAGATTTCCGGGCGGTAACCAGATTGATCCACAAATGGATTGTCATCGGGTACGCGATAGTATTTTCCGTTTTCAGCTTCGGTCAATGGCTCGATCCGAATGAACGTGCCGAGCAGGTTGCTGGTGACCTGAGCATTGTTGTTGGTACGCGGATCTTCGTCGAACGAGGTGGTGGCGCTATGTCCGTAAGCGCCGTCGCCGATGCCCAAATACAGATAGCCTTCTTCGGGATGAAACTGCATCATGCCGCCCTTGTGATCTGGACCGGGTTGTTCAACGCGCAGTAGTTCCCGGGCGGAGTCATCCAGCACGGCAGCGGGGTTGGCTGGATTGTCGATGGTCCAGCGCTCAAGCACGGCATCGCCGTACTGACCGTCGGGGGTACGTTCGTTATCGTCGGCGCCCTGAATGTAATACAGGTAGATAAAACCGTTGCTGGCGTAATCCGGATCCAGAGCCATGCTGAGCAGACCCTGTTCGTGATAATTCTTGACCTGATCTTCAATGTCGATCAGAGAGCGAACCTGATCGGGCGCTACCTCGGGATCGTCGGGAAAAGCGTAGACCTGCCCGGACTTGTCGACCACCATCATCAGGCCACTGACCGGGTCGGGCAGGGTCATCACCGGCGAGGCAAACTGATCGATCAATCCGGGGTAGGCGATCTCAAAACGATAATTGCCCTCGGACACATTACCTTCCACTGGCAGGGCGTGGGGCTCGTTCAGCGTGGGGCGTTGATCAAGATCATCGGGGGTTTGCCCGATGGGCGGCGGGGCGTCGTCCGGATGCTCATCAAGTCCACAATCGGTAAGGCTCTGCCATTGATCGCCGGCGAAGCAGGGCGCTCCGTCAAACAGCAGGTCGGCGGTTTGTGCCGCACCGTTATCGTTGAAAATAACGTTGAGAGAGTCTGGCAACTGATTGCTGTTCAATCGATTGACAAGGTCGACACAATAAAAGCCCTTCTCTTTGTTCATTGCCAGACCAGGCCAATCGGTGCCCTCGTTCAGCGCATCGGCAGGGGATGCATTCCAGTAGTACAGATGCGGTTCGCTGTATCCCTGGGCATTGTCGAAACAGAGTCGGGTATTTTCGGAGCTGGTATCGTCGGACGTGGTGTCGGCAATGCTGACCTCAATGGAATGATCGGTATCGTCGAACGCGATATCGTAGGTGCCCGCGCCATCGACGATCGGATAGTCCTCGGCCGGGTAGGCTTGGCTCCAGTTGTCGTAACGGCTGATTTTGAAGCGGGGATTGTCATCGTCGAAGGTCTGGGTGGTTTCCCAGTGGCCGCTGTCCGGATTGTAGGTCATGGGGGTGAGCCCCCAGTCATTGGGCGTGCCGCGAAAATAGGCGTCGGACCACTCCTGGGCGAGTGCGGGGTGAAAGCTGCCGAAAAGCAGAGCGCCAATACCGAGCGCCATCACCTTGTTTATCACAAGTCTATGGATGCTGAACATAAAAGTCTTTCCGTTTTTGACGGTAAAAAATCATTATCGTTAGTGTGAATTTTTCGTCCGTGTCTGACTGAAAAACGTGTTGGCATCTTGCCCACAGGGTCAGAACCGTTTGCCCGGGAGTGGGCGATACCGCATCGGTTTATTATTTGAAATGGGTTGCAAGCCCGGCGCCGATACCGCGTTTGGAGGGAGTGGCGTTCTTTGGGAACGCGACTATCAGAGACTTCACATTCGGCGTTGTTTACGTATTTACATCAACTGATGTTTGGAGGAAGTCTAGAGACGGATTCATGACGGTGGCAATATGAATACGTATGCAGCACCGCCGAATTGTCATAAAGGCGGGAGTGAATCACAGTGTTAATGGGAGCTTAGATCGGAGAATCTCCGGGTTTCGGAGCGAGCACGCCCTGGATCCCCGGTGGCGGAGTTTGGCGGGATTGTTGGATTACGCTTCATTCCAAAGCATCGGACCGATCCTACCTACGGGAGGAATTTTCCAGCTCGGCGAGTTGTTTTTCCAGTTGTTCCAGACGCTCGCGGGTGCGCTGGAGTACGGCGGTTTGGGCGTCGAACTCTTCTCGGGTGACCAGATCCATTTTGCCGAGCGCGGACTGTACGGCGGCTTTGATTTCCTGCTTGGGAAGCATGTCCTGCAAGCCCGGCAATTTGCGGTCAATTTCCTGAAAGAATTTCTGGGCAAAGTCGTTAATCATAGGGGCACTCGATCATGCTGGGGAAAACCCCAGTGTAGCGCGCCGGGATATCCTTGTCAGTGGTTACTGGGGGTTCAGGCGATACTGTGCCATTGCTTGATGGTGCGACACACCTTGTCCACCGGTTGGGGGGCGCAGAACAGATAGCCCTGCATCTGGTCGCAGCCGGCGGCCTGCAGCCAATCTCTCTGTTCCTGGGTTTCCACGCTTTCGGCGATCACCACTTTGCCCAGATTATGTGCGAGGTTGATCATGGCGGTGACCAGGCGTTGGTCGTCCACGCTGTGGTTCAGAGCGGCCAAAAACCGGGAATCAATTTTAACCGCGCGGATGGGCAGGCGCTGCAGGTGCAGGAAGGAGCAGCTACCACTGCCAAACTGGTCCAGGGAGAATTCCAGGCCCAGGTGCGATAGTGGCCGCATGCACAGGCTGACCAGATCGAGGTTGTCCATCAGGCTGGCTTCGGTGAGCTCAAACTCCAGATTCCGGCCGGGCACATCGAGCTCATTCAGGGTCCCCGCCAGCCGGTGCACCAACTGTTCATCCCGGAACTGGCGCACTGACAGATTGACCGCCATACGCAATTCCAAGTGACACTCGCGCTGCAGCAGGCGCAGGTCCTGGCAGGCGCACTCCACAATCCAGTAGCCAATGTCGTTGATCAGGCCGGTATCTTCGGCAACACTGATGAATTCTTTGGCATCGAGCAGGCCGCGCTCCGGGTGCTGCCAGCGCAGCAGTGCCTCCATGGCGACAATGTCCCCGGTATTGAGGTCGATGCGGGGTTGGTATTCCAGGCTGAGCTGATTCAGACGCAGGGCGGCCCGCAGGTCGGACTCCATTCGCAGTTGCAGGCGCACGGCCTTGTTCATGGCCTCGGTAAAAAAGCGGTAGCTACTGTCGTCCTGTTGCTTGGCCTGATACATNGCCATATCGGCGTTCTTGAGCAGACTNTCGGCATCGCGGCCGNCNTCCGGGTANACCGCGATGCCGATGCTGCAGCCGATGCGCATTTCGTAGCCGCCGATATGATAGGGTGCACCGATACGTTCGATGATTTTCTCGGCNATATGGGCGATGTTGGCGCCATTATCGGTGTTTTCCAGCANCANNGTAAATTCATCGCCNCCCATGCGGGCAACCGAGTCGCTGCGGCGCATGCATTCCTTGAGGCGGTCCGCGCACACCCGGATCATGGTGTCGCCGGTGTCGTGGCCGAAGCTGTCATTCACCTGNTTGAAGCCGTTAAGGTCTATGAACATCAGTGCGAACTGGCCCTGATCCCGGTCCGCCAGGCGGATGGCGTGTTCGAGCCGGTCGCGAAAGAGAATGCGGTTGGGGATGTCGGTGAGGGTGTCGTAGTGCGCCAGGCGACTCAGGTGTTGCTCGGTGCGCTTACGCTCGATGGCATAGCGCAGGGTGCGCTCGAGCAGCTGGGTATCGATATGGCCCTTGATCAGGTAGTCGGCGGCGCCGGCGCGAATGGCTTCCCGGTCCACCTCNGTTTCCATCTCGCTGGTCATGACCACGATCGGGGTGGTGCANGCCTGGGTTTTGGCGGCGGTCAGCAGGTCCTGAGCGGTNTGGCCANTACCCCAGTAATAGTCCAGCAGCACCAGGTCGTAGTCNTCNCCAAAAATGGCGGGCAAAGCGCCATCCAGCCGGTCGTGCCAGACCAGCTGATAGTCGGTGTGGTGAATCTTTGACAACAGGTCGGCCAGNANCAGGTACTCGCCTTCCTCGCCGTCAATAAAGAGGATCTTTACGATTCTGTCCATTGCCCGATTCCATGGTTCCTTTGGTATCGTTGGGGGCATCGCAGGGCTTCAGTGCGCTCAACCTTGACGCCGCCGACCCGGCCGCNCGAGGCGATCCGGTTCTCGTTGTTTATGACCCAATACTCATCNACCTTGACGGACCACACAGCATGAAGAAATCCGCGCCAGTTGAGGACTTTACACCACCTATACCCCATAATAAACCACTTTCGCGGGGTGCCAATGGCCGCTGGTCGGGCAGTGACACGTGCGTCTGTGCGGGTGCTTGCGTGCCCTTGGCGCCCTGCTACAATGCCGGCCCCCTGTGTCAGCCACGCCTGATGACGCCACGCACTGAATTGGTGAGGTACTGTGCCCAAGCTCAATCCCCGTCAGCGAGAAGCCGTACACTATATTGATGGCCCCTGCCTGGTGCTGGCCGGGGCGGGNAGTGGCAAAACCAGTGTGATCACCCGCAAGATTGCCTATCTGATCGAGCAGTGCGACCTGCCGGCTCGCCATATCGCCGCCCTGACCTTTACCAACAAGGCCGCCCGGGAGATGAAGGAGCGGGTCAGCTCGCTGGTCAAAGGCAGCGCCGCCAAGGGGCTGACGGTCTCGACCTTTCACAATCTGGGCCTGAATATCATACGTCGGGAGTATAAAGCCCTGGGCTTCAAACCCGGATTTTCGATATTTGACGCCGAAGATGCCCGNGCCCTGCTCAAGGANCTGTTGCTCAAAGACGGCGAGCTGGACANCGACCACCTGAACCGGGTTCAGCATCAGATTTCCAACTGGAAGAACGACCTGACCGATCCGGCCGAGGTATTGGCCATGGCCCANAGCCCGGGCGAGCAGACCATCGCCCGGGTGTACGAGCGCTACAACCAGGCNCTCAAGGCCTACAACGCCGTGGATTTCGACGACCTGATCCTGATTCCNGTACGCCTGTTCCAGGACCATCCGGACATTCTCGCCCGCTGGCAGCGCAAAATCCGCTACCTGCTGGTGGACGAGTACCAGGACACCAACTCCAGCCAGTACCTGCTGGTCAAGCTGATCGTGGGCGTGCGCGGCTCGCTCACCGTGGTGGGGGATGACGACCAGTCGATCTACGCCTGGCGCGGCGCCCGGCCGGAGAACATGAGCCTGCTCAAGCAGGACTTCCCGGCCCTGAATGTGATCAAGCTGGAGCAGAACTACCGCTCCACCAGNCGCATNCTGAAAGTGGCCAACCACCTGATTGCCCACAACCCCCACGAATTCGACAAGGCATTGTGGAGTGAAATGGGCNTGGGCGACCCGATCCGGGTGATCCGCTGCGCCAATGAAGAGGCGGAGGCCGAGCGGGTGGCCACGGAAATTCTCACCAGCCGGCTGCGCTACCAGCGCAAGTTCCGCGACTACGCGGTACTGTACCGGGGCAACCACCAGGCCCGGCTGCTGGAAATCAAACTGCAGCAACACCAGATTCCCTACAAAATCAGCGGCGGCTCGTCCTTCTTCTCCAAAACCGAAATCAAGGATGTGATGGCGTATTTACGCCTGCTGGTAAACCCGGACGACGACAACGCCTTTTTGCGGGTGATCAACACCCCGCGCCGGCAGATCGGCACCAGTACCCTGGAAGCCCTCGGGCGTTACGCCACNGAGCGGCATATCGGGCTGTTCAGCGCGGTGAATGAACTTGGGNTGGAGAGNCAGCTCAACGACAAGGCGCTCGAACGCCTNCGCCGGTTTGTGCACTGGATGGAGGGCGTGCATCAGCGCTCCCACGGCGACAACCCGATCGGCGCGATTCGGGAAATGCTCGAAGACATGGANTACGAGGCCTGGCTGCANCAGAACGCCAGTACCCCCAAGGCNGCCGAGCGGCGCTGGGAAAACGTTCAGTACCTGGTGGACTCCCTGGGCAAGACTCTGGCGCCGGGGGATGACGACGATGAGACCACCATCAAGGAAGCCATTGCCAAGCTGGTNCTGCGGGACTTGCTCGAGCGNCAGGAAGANGAGGACGANCTGGANCAGGTGCAGCTGCTNACCCTNCACGCGTCCAAGGGGCTGGAGTTTCCNCACGTGTTCATGGTGGGNNTGGAAGAAGACCTGNTGCCCCACCGGAACAGTATCGAAGATGGCAATATCGAGGAAGAGCGGCGCCTGACCTACGTGGGCATCACCCGCGCCCAGAAAACCCTGACCATGACNNTGGCCCACAAGCGCAAGCAGTTNGGGGAAATCTTTGAAACCACGCCCAGTCGGTTTCTGGAGGANTTACCGCCGGAGGATGTGGAGAGTGAAGGATTCGGTGAGCTCAGTCCGGAGAAAAATGTNGCCAAGGGCGAAGAGACGCTGAGCAGTNTGNTGGGGATGTTTGATTAGATCGCCCTAGTGGCGCGTAGGGCGGATAAGGCCGCAGGCCGCATCCGCCGTAACCTTCCGCTAAACGATTAACTGCTCTCTTCAACCATATAATCGACGGTCGCCTGAATCTCTTCATCAGAGCAGTCGCTGCACAAGCCCATGGCCGGCATGGCATTGAAACCGTTGATAGCGTGGTCGTACAGTGTCTCGGAGCCCTTCTCAATGCGGCTTGCCCAGTCGTCCACGGAACCGAGCATCGGCGCACCGGACACGCCAGCATCGTGGCAGGTGGCGCAGGCCGAGCCGTAAATTTCTTCACCGGAGCGCGGNTCACCGCTGCTGGCNCTGGCCACGGGCGCTGCCGCGCAATCGTCACCGGCCATGCACACCTTGCCTACCGGGGCCAGGCGGTTNTCGATTTCTTTGGACACGTTACTGGACTGAGCCACCGCCAGAGCGGAGAGCAGACCCAGACTGGCAGCCAACAACAGGCCGATGCGTTTCTTGACTAGACTCACGGTGCTTCATCCTCGTTGTGAGAGGCAGTGCCTCTTTGGACTATTTGGGGCGATCANCGGGCGTAGCCCGCCAACCGCGAGGGCGCATTATAGCCACAAACCGTCGCTCAGGTGAACCAAAGCCCGTCANTCGGCGGGCTCGGGCACGGCCCCGGCAATCAGCAGGTAAACGGCCAGGTTGCGGGTCCAGCGGTCCATCANGCGNCTNAAGTGNCGGTAGTTNGTGACCCGGTTGGTCCANTCCATNGCCTGTCCGGTCAGGTTCTGGGTTTCCCGGTGGTCGATGAACTGCGCCAGTACCTTGCCGNTNGGGTCTTCCAGTACCAGGTCAAAGGTGGCGTTTCCGGCNTCNCGCGTGTAGTNGCGGGTGATNCCCGGCCGGCTCAGGTCCGGNGCGTAGATGTTCAGNTTGCGCAGGGTAGGGCGNAAAATCATGTCCGNCTCTTCGCGGTTCTCGGTGAGNGTAACNCCGGTTTGCTCACTCAGCCCCTCACGGAGCGCTTCGTCGAGGAAGCGACCGTAATCCTCGTAGATGCGATCCAGGTCCCGTTGGGTGTAATCAGCCCTTCGGTCGCGCAGCNAGTAATCGCTCAGGGCGACCTGGNNCGGTTCGATATAAAGTGTGGTGATCCGGGGCAGNCGNTCGCCNGGGGGNAGAAANACATGNTCNAAGTTGCCNGGCTGAGCCGGGCGCANTGANTCNTCNGCCAGCGGNAGGGGCGANTGCTGNGCGCAGGCNGCCAGCCANAANGTCNCNANGGCCAGNAGNGCGGCCCTCGNCCAGAAACGGAGTGAGATAACGCGCNGATGTGTCATNNAGACCTCCCCAATCGCNTAACNGTGAATACGCCATACTACGTCGGTTAGACGTCGCCCGGGTGGTATNGTTGCGTAAAAAACCGTTATGAATTTGTAGAAGCCGGTTCATGGTCGCCCTNGCGGTGCCGGGCGAANTAATCNCGNGCNGCCCGGTTCACCCGGGGNGCGAGCANCAGGGCGGATACCATGGTGGGAATGGCCATGGTGGCATAGAGCCCGTCCACCANACCCACCACCGCGCGCAGGCTCACCACGCTACCGAGCACNACCAGAGTGGCGTAAATCCAGATGTAGTGATGTTGATGNTGAGCCCCGATCAGAAAGCCCAGGCATTTGCTGCCGTAATACCAGAAGGTGAACACGGTACTCAGCGANAGCAGGGCCACCACCAGCACCAACAGNTAGGCGCCGACGTTGGGGAAGGCGGTTTCGAAGGCCCGGGCGGTGAGGGTCACTCCGTCNATACTTCCGTCCACCTGCCAAGCGTCGGTCACCAGTATGGCCAGTGCCGTGCAGGTACAGACCAGAAGGGTATCGATCACCGGGCCCATCATGGCCACCAGGCCCTCGCGAATGGGCTCCTTGGTTTTGGCGGCGCCGTGGGCCATNGATTCGGTGCCGATNCCCGCNTCATTGGAGAAGGCGCCCCGGCGCACGCCCATCAGTATGACGGTNCCGATGGCGCCACCGGCGGCGGCCTGGCCGCTGAAGGCGTCGGTGACGATCAGGTGNAGTGCGGCCGGAATTTCGCCCANGTACTGGANCANCAACAGNAGGGTCATCCCCAAATAGAGCAGGACCATGACCGGCACCATTCTCAAAGTCACTTTACCAACNC
This sequence comes from Marinimicrobium sp., assembly GCF_002695945.1. Classification (NCBI taxonomy): domain Bacteria; kingdom Pseudomonadati; phylum Pseudomonadota; class Gammaproteobacteria; order Cellvibrionales; family Cellvibrionaceae; genus Marinimicrobium; species Marinimicrobium sp. The sequence goes on from NZ_NZQP01000064.1 coordinate 55,594, forward strand.
GCTGGACGTGTCCGGTAATGACCAGCAGCACCAGGGCGGCGATGATCAGCCCGAGCGTGAGGTCAAAGGCGAAGTGGTTGCTTTCGCTGGCGANCCCGGCGGGGATGGCCACCACATCACGCACAATCTGTACGAGTTGGTTGACCTGAAAGGCGGGCATGGTGCCCATCAAACCGGCGACGGCGAACAATGCGGCGAGCGGCCACCAGCGTTTTCCCAGGCCTTCGCGAACGACGTACATGGGGCCGCCNTGCAGCCGACCGAGGCTGTCTTTGCCCCGGAACATGACGGCGAGGGAGCAGGTATAGAATTTGGTGGCGACGCCGATGACGGCGGTGACCCACATCCAGAAGATGGCGCCGGGGCCGCCCATGGTGAGCGCCAGGGCGACGCCGGCGATGTTGCCGAGGCCNAGGGTGCCGGAGAGGGCGGTGCTCAGTGCCTGGGCGTGGGGNATGTCGCCTTCGTCGTCGTGGTGGTCGTAGCGGCCACTGAGGATCTGCAGGGCGTGTTTGAAGTGTCGGTAGGGGAGGCCACGGGAGTAGGCGACGAAGAAGACGCCACCTCCCACCAGCAGTATCACCAGGGGCATGCCCCACATAAAATTCGCAAACGCTGTAAATGCCGCTTCCATAGATCCTCTAATGTTTGTCTGAGTCCGGCCGGGATAGGGGTTCACCCTTTCAAGACACGCCGTAAACCCATCCCTGGGGGCTCGCATCGCGGGTCCCCCGCTCCACGGTCTTGAAAGGGTGAACCCCTATCCCGGCCTCATAGTCTGATTCACGTCCGCAGCTCGCGTAGGGCGGATAAGCGCAAAGCGCGCATCCGCCGTAACCAAAGGTAAAGATTGAATCGATCCTAAAATTAAAACGCTACTCGGCCGCAAACTCCCCCGCCTCATACCGCGCCAAAACCCGCTTGGCGTCTTCAAACTGCGCTTCGTGCACCCACAACGACACCGTGCTTCCCGCCGGCAACTCCCCCGCGGCTCCGGGCAAATATTCACCGCGGATTTCGCAATCAATCCCCTCGGATTCGAGCAACCCTTGTACCAGGTGCGCCTCAATGTTGTTTTCCGGCAAATAGACTTCTTGCATGGCGGAGTGCCTCGTGGGTGTTGGTGGTTGGGCGATCAGCTCTGTTGTTCTTGGAGATACTGGTCTTTCAGCGCCACGTAGTTGCTGGCGGAGTATTTGAAGAATTCCCGCTCGCTGTCTTTGAGCGGGCGGGCCTGTTTGCAGGGTGAGCCCATATAGAGGTAGCCGCTTTCCAGGCGTTTGCCCGGCGGTACCAGGGTGCCGGCGCCGATTACCACTTCGTCTTCCACCACGGCGCCGTCCAGTATGGTGGAGCCGATGCCCACCAGGATGCGGTTGCCCAGGGTGCAGCCGTGCAGGGTGACCGAGTGGCCTACGGTGACGTCGTCGCCGATGGTCAGCGGGTAGCCTTCCGGGTTGAAGGGGCCGGCGTGGGTGATGTGCAGGCAGCTGTTGTCTTGAATACTGGTCCTTTCGCCTATACGTATACGGTGCATGTCGCCGCGAATGACCGCACAGGGCCAGACGGACGTATCACTGCCCAGGGTCACGTCGCCGATTACCACGGCGGCCGGGTCAACGTAGACGCGCTCGCCCAACGTCGGGGCGACGCCCTGGTAGCGGCGCAGAGCGGGCGAAGAGGGAGCAGATGCGGTCATGGGTTACCTCATACAGGGCATCGGACACGGAGCGTCGGCTGGAGCGGGCGTCTACCCGCCGCCGCGTAACGATGTATCATGGTAGCGTCCCGGGCCGCCGAGCGCGAATGTTCAACGCGATAACCCCGTTTTTTGAGTCACAGACACAGAGTTTTGGAGCGATAACCTTATGGCCAACCCCCTGCTGGAAACCCACGAATTGCCCCCGTTTTCAGCCATCAAGCCGGAGCACGTGGAACCGGCCATTCGGCAGTTGATCGACGAAAACCGCGCCCATCGCGAGCGGCTGCTGGACGGGCTGGATCAACCGACCTGGGACAATTTCGTCGCTCCGCTGGAAGCCGAAGAGGACCGCCTGGAGCAGGCCTGGTCCCCGGTCAGCCACCTGAACGCGGTGGTCAACAGCGAGGCCCTGCGCGAGGCGTACAACGCCAGCGTGGCGTTGCTGACCGAGTACAACACCGAAGTGAGCCAGGACAGGCGCTTGTATGAAGCCTTCCAGGCCATTGCCGACAGCCCGGAGTACGACCAGCTGAGCCAGGCCCAACGCCAGTCCATCGACTACGCCCTGCGGGATTTCCGACTTGGGGGTGTGGCCCTGGAGGGCGAGGCCAAAAAACGCTATGGCCAGATCAAAAAACGCCTCAGTGAGCTCTCTACCCAGTTTGCCAACAACGTGCTCGACGCTACCCAAGCCTGGTACAAACACTTTACCGACCCGCAGGATCTGGCCGGCCTGCCCGACTCCGCTCTGGAGCAAGCTGCTCAGGCTGCCAAGCAGAAAGACCTGGAAGGCTATGTCACCACCCTGGACATCCCCTCCTTCCTGGCGGTCATGACCTACGCCGAAGATCGGGCCCTGCGCCGGGAGACCTACACCGCATTTGTGACTCGTGCGTCCGCGGAAGGTCAGAAGGCCGATGGAAGCAGTGCCGCCGAGTGGGACAATACCGCGATCATCGACGAGACCCTCGCGTTGCGCCATGAGCTTGCGCAATTGCTGGGTTTCAATAACTACGCCGAACGCTCCCTCGCCACCAAGATGGCGGACAGCACAGAACAGGTCATAAACTTCCTGACCGAGCTGGCCGAGAAGTCCAAACCTCTGGCGGAGCAGGACGTTCAGCAACTGAAAGCCTTTGCAGAAAAAGAAGGCTGCACCGACCTGCAAGCCTGGGACCTGGCCTACTTCAGCGAAAAACTCCGGCAGGCGGACTATGCCCTGTCCCAGGAAGAGCTACGCCCCTACTTCCCGGCCGAGCGGGTGATCAGCGGCCTGTTCGAGGTGGTCAAACGCCTCTACGACATCGACATTGTGCCGGTGGCGAGCTTTGATAGTTGGCACCCCGACGTGCGTTTCTATCAGATCTACAAAGACGGTGAACACATCGCAGGCTTCTACTTCGACATCTTCGCGCGGGAAAACAAACGCGGCGGTGCCTGGATGGCGGACTGTCGTGTGCGCCGCCAGACCGCCAGTGGTGTGCAGCGGCCGGTCGCGTTTCTGACCTGCAACTTCACCCCTCCGGTGGGCGAGACCCCTTCACTGCTCACTCACGATGAAGTGACCACCCTGTTCCATGAATTCGGGCACGGCCTGCACCACATGCTGACCCAGATCGACGTGGCCGCCGTCAGTGGCATTAACGGCGTGGCCTGGGACGCGGTAGAGCTGCCCAGCCAGTTCCTGGAAAACTGGTGCTGGGAACCGGACGTGGTACCGTTGATCTCCGGCCACTACAAAACCGGCGAACCGCTGCCCAAAGACCTGCTGGACAAACTGCTGGCAGCCAAGAACTTCCAGTCCGGTATGCAGATGGTGCGGCAGTTGGAGTTCTCCCTGTTCGACTTCCGCCTGCACGCGGAGTACAACCCCAATAGCCCGAAAGCGCCCCAGCAACTGCTGGATGAAGTGCGCGACCAGGTGGCCGTGATCACGCCACCGGCGTTCAACAAATTCCAGAACAGCTTCAGCCACATATTCGCCGGCGGCTACGCGGCGGGCTACTACAGCTACAAGTGGGCCGAAGTGCTCTCCGCCGATGCCTTCTCCCGATTTGAGGAAGAGGGCATCTTCAATCGGGACACCGGGGAAAGCTTCCTCAAAGAAATCCTCCAGCAGGGCGGCAGCCGCCCGCCCATGGAGTTGTTCGTCAACTTCCGCGGCCGCGAGCCCAGCATCGCCCCATTGCTGCGCCACAGCGGCATCGACGAGGAGGCTGCCTGATATGGCCTTCAGCAAAACGCCCCGGTTTATCGCCGGGGCCGTCTGCCCCCGCTGCTCCGCCATGGACCGCCTTCGCGTGTACAACGAAGACGGCACCGACTACCGCGAATGCGTCGACTGCGGCTTCAAACAGGAACAGCATATCCAACCCCAGATGCGGGAAATCGAAACCCGCGTCAACACCAGCCAGGAAGAGCGCAAAGCCCAGGAGCAAGTGGTCAAGATCCTCCCAATGAACGACGACTGAGTAGGGCACCCATGTGGTGCCGACACACGATGCAACAATCCTGCTCCAACTTGCTTTTCGCTCTCCACCTGCTACCTTACCCAAACAACCAAATAAGCCCCGTTGCCACATGCTCTCTGAAATACTTTCTACCAAGAGAAAATGTCGCACTACGGGCGGTAGCGTGCCTAAACGCCGGTCTGGCACATTAATCCGCAAGTGCATCCAAGGGGCTGCGCGTTCCCGCATAATGCTGCCCCAACACATGGGTATAAATCTGCGTCGTTCTCACATCGTTGTGGCCCAATAGCTCCTGCACGCTGCGTATGTCATAACCGCTTTGCAGCAAGTGGGTCGCGAATGAATGGCGGAATCGTGCAAGTGGTGCCGGCAAAGCGTGCCGGTAAGCGGATGTTCGCTGACCGATTCAGATGGGAAAATGAACATCCATCCAGGTGTGCGATAGGCAGAGGGATACTTTTTCGCGAGGACGCCGGGCATGGACGGGCCGATGCCGGATTGGTTGTCTTTTTGTTGAATCGTAAGTGCTTTTTCAATGGCTTCTTTCAACTCAGGAACCACCGATTGACTCAGAAGCGTTTGACGATCTTTTTTTCCCTTGCCGTCGCGGACGGTCAGCGACATTCGATCAAAGCACACATCTTGAACCCTGAGACGCAGGCATTCAGACACTCTTAAACCGCTACCATAGAGAATAGAAACGATGAGCCGCTGAGGCTGGGGCAAATGGGACAGGATCGCGCGAATTTCTCGGGGAGCTAACGTTGTAGGTAGATGACGCTGTTTGCTCGCGGGAGAGAAATCAATTTCACCGAGCGGTGTGTCCAGAACCTTATGATACAAATACACCACTGCGTTCAACGCGACTTTCTGTGTATTGACAGCGACGTGACGATCCACCGCTAGCCACGTTAAAAACGCTTTAACCTCGCTGACCCCAATATCAGTGGGGTGCTGTTTGTCATTGAAGAGAATAAACTGCTTGATCCAAAAAAGATAAGTTTTCTCAGTGCGTAGACTGTATCCGCGAAGGCGGATATCACGACGAATCATCTCCATAAAAGGGCTGGATGGCATCAGAATCACTCCCTGTAATAACGATCAATTTCTGTACTTTTATACAGTATATTTGAGACTCTTGCAAAGTTTGGCGTACAGGTCATCTTTACAGAGCGCGTTTTTTGCGGTCCGATGATAGTTTTTCCTTTTTTATCAGTAGGTTAGAAATGTTACTGGGGTAAATAACAGGCGACATCCGGACGAAAACTGAGCTGGCACGGTTTCCGCCTGCTGTTTCTGTGCTAAAGTTCAATTTAATTTTTTAATTTCAATGAGTTAGCGGCTTTCAAGCGGAAATGTGCATAGCGAAAAAGCGTGCTGGCTCGATATACAAATGTTATGCATAGGAAGACAAAGCTTTGAGAAAGCTGTTCGAGGAAAAACTCTACGTAAAGGTTTCGCGGAATCGATTCGAAATAGTGAAGGTCTCAGGTGACTCTGCTGTGGAAATCGTTTCCGCTCCTCAGCCATTCAGTACTCTCCGTCTTCTTGCAGGAGATTTTTCACGGGCCGAGCATCATCTGAGTACCGGTATCCGCAAGGTTCTCCCGAAAAAATTAATCAAAAGAAGCCCCGCAGTTTTGATTCATCCTCTGGAACTGACCGAAGGTGGTCTATCTGAAGTGGAGGTCAAGATATTCCGTGAGCTAGCTTTCGGGGCGGGCGCGCACAAAGTAAAAGTTTGGGAAGGGGCAGAGTTGTCTCCCCAGCAAGTCATTGAAAAACTGGAAAATGCATAACCAGGCGGTCAACCGGACGCCAAAAGCGTACCGCTTTTGGTTCCCTCCGCTAGCGCTCCGGCGCCGGTTACCTCAGCGTTAAAAATTCCATGGACCTATCTAACTATCATCCAACAGCTATCGCTATCATCGTCATAGTGGCAACGATGCTAGCTACCAGCCTGATCCAGTGGGCGTTTTTGATTCTGCTGAGGCGGCGGCACTCTGCTCAGTGGTTTCATGCAGGGTCGCCTACTATTTGGAGTGATCAAAGCTTTATAAGCGCTTGGCCTACAGTCCGGTACCTCCAAAGTAGAAGCTATTGGTCCAGCGGCGACCACGCTGGGGCAAGGTTCTGCCACAAGTTTCGTTATCCTATGGTGGTAGGCTATTGGCTGACAATCATAGTGTTCATTGCGGGTGTATCGGTGGCGGTTCTAAATGGATGGCCTCCTTCATGGGAATAATTTTTAACAAAGCAAGGCACGGCGACGGCTTTTTCGTTACGGCTGCGCCTTCACTACAAAGCCGCGCGTGCTTGCGGCGTTATGTTTTCGAGGGATATATGAGAAAGTTCGGATTGCTGGTCTTATTGTTATTCACGGTGGGAAAGGTGTCAGCAATGGAGTATGTTTTACCAAAATATACTCCTGCCCAAGCAGAAAGCCTGATATTTGAATATTTACATACAGAGAGACCCAAGACCGACCTTTCTCAATATGACTATGAAAGTCTTAGCTACACGTATACGGAAGGTTTTTGGACAGCGTCCTTCGTTTGTAAAAAGGTCGAATTAAGTTGCCACTTTGGTGTATCAATGACTAATGATGAAAATCCAAAGTTTACTTTCATGGGCGGCTTATAAACATAACAAAAAGCTTCACGCGGAAACATTTTACTACGCTCGTTTTTGTGCATTCAGCTGCGCTTCATTCTTTCACAAAAACGCTCTCCGTAAAATGTTCCGGTGAGCTTGGCGTTAGAAGCACAACGTAGGGAGACATCTTTGGTTACCGAGATTCGCGGTTGGTTGATGTTGGGGCTTGGCGTGATTGGTGGGGTAGTCGCGCTACTCACCTACTCCCGGGGGCAGAACCAGCGCAGGCTGGAGAACAGCTTTCGTATGATCCAGCTTTTCCGAGATAGCATACCAACACAGGATTTTGAGCAGTGGATTAAGCTATTCCATGCTGCATCTGAGCCAGCTGGCGCCAAGCCGGGCCATTTTGTTTCCGAGGATGGACGTCAAATCCCATTTTCAGCCTTGTACACGGAAGGGCCGCCCGATGACGGGGCGATAGACCGAATAGCTCAGGTTTTAGATTTAGTATCTGAGCAAGCTCTAAAGCGCACGCTCGATCTCAGAATTTTCTACCATGAGTATGGCCAACTGATGGATACCATTCATTCATGGCTTTCTGCAGACGTGGGTTCAGATGGGAGGTCCTTGCTTGAAGACCTCTATCCAAATTTCAGATTGCTATACGAAAAAAACAAAATCGTCACGGATTGGAATTGTCGCAGGTATGTTTATTGCGGCCAGCAACAGGGCTTCTAACCAGTAGTTCCAGTTCGTTCCGGGCCTGGCGGCCCTCCACCGGACAGCCTTGTCGCCGCTTCGCTCTGCCAAGGCTGCCGCTGAACAATGGCGTTGAGGCTGTAGAAAAACTCCAAAAATAAGGCCTTTTTTGATAAAATTGGGCATCGTTTAAAGGACGTGACGCCATGCCAAACTTTAAGAAATAC
>NZ_NZQP01000065.1:0-27196 GCF_002695945.1 Marinimicrobium sp.
GGAGACCCGCCGTGAACCCATCCATGGGGGCTTCTCGTCGACATCCATGTCTCCGAGAGTCTCCGAAGGGTTTACCCCGCCTCCGCCCTCAGTGCCAACCTGTGCGCTATTGCCACTTGGCATGCTCCCAAAAAGAATTGCTTTTAGAGGCTATACGAAGCTCGTAATTGCGTAGGGCGGATAAGCCAACGGCGCATCCGCCGCCAAGCCCAAAAAGACACTAAACCAACTGCAGGCCGAACTGCAGTTCCTACGACCGCACTGAGGGCCGATGTCAGGTAGCCCTTTCCAAGACCCTCAACCGAGGGACTCGCGTTGTGGAGCGTACAGGGATGTATTCACAGCGTGTCTTGGAAAGGGCTACCTGATAGCGGCCCGGACGTGATGCATTGATGTCAGTGCTACAAGGTTCATTTAAAGGTTCGATATGGCTCTAGCAAAACGCATCATCCCCTGTCTCGACGTCGATAATGGCCGTGTGGTCAAAGGCGTTCAGTTTGTTGATATCCGTGATGCCGGTGACCCGGTGGAAGTGGCCAAGCGCTACAACGAACAGGGCGCGGATGAGATTACCTTTCTGGATATTACCGCCAGCCACGAAGGGCGGGATACCACCGTGCACACCGTCGAGCGCATGGCCGCCGAGGTGTTCATCCCGCTGACCGTGGGTGGGGGTATTCGCAAGATTGAAGACATCCGGCGCATGCTCAATGCCGGGGCCGACAAGGTGGGCATCAACTCCGCGGCCGTGTCCGATCCGGAGTTTGTCAAAGCGGCGGCGGAGCGCTTTGGGTCGCAGTGTATTGTGGTCGCCATCGACGCCAAGCAGGTCAGCGGTGAGGGCGAGGCGCCCCGGTGGGAGATTTTTACCCACGGCGGTCGCAAGCCTACCGGGATTGATGCGGTTCAGTGGGCGCGCAAGATGGCCGATTACGGTGCGGGAGAAATACTGCTCACCAGTATGGATCGCGACGGTACCAAGAATGGCTTTGATCTGAAACTGACCCGGGCCATCAGCGACGCGGTGTCGATACCGGTCATCGCCTCCGGTGGAGTGGGGAATCTTCAGCACCTGGCGGATGGGGTTCTGGAAGGGGGGGGCGATGCGGTATTGGCGGCCAGTATCTTCCACTTTGGGGAGTACAGCATCCCCGAAGCCAAGGCCTATATGCGCGAACGCGGCATTGAGATGCGCTAGCTCTCAATGCCGCGTTCGCGGTTTGATATCCGTAGGGTGAACGCTGGTCAGGCGGCCCGGTAACTCTCTAAGGCTTCTTTCACCTTGGGCTCGGCGGCGCAGATGAAGTCGATGAATTCGCCGACTCCGATTTCCGCATCCTCCCGGCTGTCGAAAGGGCCTATGTCCACGCCCTCCCGGGTGGTGTAATACCAGTAGCCGTCTTTTTCCAGAAAACGTCCGCTCCGCTTGGGGACGCTGCCGTGTTCTCCTGCTCTGTTCTCGCTCATAATCTTAACCTGCTTGGTTGATCGCTTTTCCCCGGGATCGGGGTGAATTCCCTGATCGAAGTGCGGTGTCTGCGCCGGTAACACCCGCTACGCAACCGCTTCCTGTCTTTATAGAGCAATATTAATTTAATAGCAAATGTTGACTCAGGCGATACGGGCGCCGTTCGGTGACCAGTGGGCTGAGTTTTTCTGTGGCCGCGTCGGGTCCGCCTGCCATCGATTGCGAGCCCACTGGGGGGCGCCAAAGGCTGAGAGGGGGGGCCAGGCAACTGCGTCCGACAATCGACAGGGGGGCCTCGGGCCGCTCCAGAAGCACCGATATGGGTACCAGGTTGACGCCAGCGTCGGCCAACAGGGGAGTGATTTGCTCCAGTACCATCAACGTCTCGGGGTAGGGGTGACCGATGGCAAGGGCGTAGCCACGGGTACGGGCCAGCTCGATGGCCTGTTTGAGCTGGCGCATTACGCTTTCTACCGAACGTTCATGGTCGAGGAAAACATCCCGCTTGAGGGTGGGAATCCGGTAGCGTCGGGCGGTTTCCCAGGCCTGGCTGTCCGCCGTGGTGCGGCTGTCGATAAAGTAATAGCCATGTTCGCCCAAGTACTGCATCAGCCAGCCCATCGGCTCGCTTTCCTGGGTCAGTTGGCTGCCCATGTGGTTGTTGAGGCCGCGGGCTTCAGGGATGCTCCTCAGGTTGTCCTCGAGGGTGCGGATGAAGTCCCTGTGGCTCATGCCTGAGGCCAGCGCTCCGGCATCCAGTGGCAGGTTGCGAATGTTGCTCATGGGGTTGTGCAGCATGATTTCCTTCCCCATTGCCGCCCCCTCGCGGGCCAGTCTTGAGCCGTGGGGTGCGTGCGGCAATACGGCAAAGGTGAAATTGCCGGGCAGGTTCAGGCTGCGCTTTCCCAGAGCGGCGCTGTAGCCGATATCATCAATGATGATCGCCAGTTGCCCGGCCTGACTCAGGGACGCTCCCAGCAGCAGAACGGCGACCAGGGTAAGGCGCAGCAACGGCAGGAGCATCCGGGTTTACTCCGCTCCCGACTCGTGCTCGGGCGCATTGTCGCTGTCGGACAGCGGGGGCAGGCGCTGGGCTAGATTGGCCTTCTGACGCTGCTGAAAAATATGCAGCCCCTTGAGCATATTGATGGCTTCGTGGAGTTGGTTGTCGCCGATATCATCATCGCGGGCCTCTCGCTCGGATTTCCGGGTGCGGGTATTGCTCTCTTCCCCGCCGTTGGCATTGCCCAGGTGGCCGGCGAGATCTGCCTCGGTGGAGCGGACACCGGTGCGCAGGGCGGTGACCCGGGCGCGCTCGACCGTGACGTCGGGCACGATGCCCTGAGCCTGGATGGAGCGACCGTTCGGAGTGTAGTAGAGCGCCGTGGTGAGCTTGACCGCCCGGGTTTCAGAGATGGGAACCACCGTCTGTACCGAGCCTTTGCCGAAGCTGCGGGTCCCCAGGACCACGGCGCGACCGTGATCTTGCAGGGCACCAGCCACAATTTCAGACGCCGAGGCGGAGCCGTCGTTGATCAGTACCACAATAGGCAGGTCTTCGGCCACTTCGCCCTCATTCGCGTAGTAGCGCATATCGCTGTTCTCGGTACGCCCCTCGGTGTAAACCACCAGCCCTTCATTCAGAAAGGCATCGGCGACCTCCACCGACGTCTGCAGCACGCCCCCGGGGTTGTTGCGCAGNTCGAGCACAATGCCGCGNATATCGTCGTGCTCCGCGCGCAGGTCTTCCAGCGCGTCAATCATGTCCTGGCCNGTACTGACCTGGAACTGGGCGATTCGAATGTACGCGTAGTGGTCATCTTCAACCCGNACGCGCACACTCCTGACCTTGATGATGTCCCGGGTCAGGGTGACCTCAAAAGGCTGGTCGATGCCCTCCCGCACCACGGTCAACGTCAGGTCGCTGCCTTTGGGGCCGCGCATTTTCTCCACGGCTTCGTTNAGACTCAGGCCTTTGACCGGTTGGTCATCCAGGCGAATGATCAGATCGCCCGGCTCGATGCCGGCCTTCTGGGCGGGGGTNTCATCAATCGGTGCGATCACCTTGACGAAGCCATCTTCCATCCCGACTTCGATCCCGATGCCACCAAACTCACCNGAGGTGTTTTCCTGTAGATCTTCGAAGGACTTTTCATCCAGATAGGCCGAGTGTGGGTCCAGCTCGGCNATCATNCCCTTGATCGCGTACTCCANCAGCTCGGCGTCCGACAGCTCCTCCACATAACCATTGCGAATATGGTCGTANACCCGGGTGAAGGTGCGNAGCTCCTCGAGCGGCAGCAGGCCCTGCTCTTCGGGCGTGGCGGTGTCTGTCACGGACTGGGNCAGCGCCAGCGGTGATAGGGTGGCGAACAGTACCGCCAGGGCAGCCTGTTTGAAATTAGCGTACAGCATCCGGTTCTCCTGACTTGAGGGTCCGGTGTGGATCGGTTCCCGCGAGCGTGGCCGTGGGGATGACAATATGACAATCAGTATGGCGCATAATTCACTATAGCCGGTATCCCGGATGAGGCGATCAAGCCTGCGCCAGCCAGGGCATGGGGTTGGTGGGTTTGCCCCGGTGTCGAATCTCGAAATACAGGCCGGCCTGAATCTGGCCGCCCGTGTTGCCAACGCTGGCAATGGTCTCCCCCGCGCTGACCCACTCGCCGGTCTCTTTGTACAGGCTTTGATTGTGGGCGTACAGGCTCATATAGCCCTCGCCATGGTCCACAATCAACAGGAGTCCGTGGCCCCGGAAGTAATCGGAAAATACCACGCGGCCATGGTGCACGGCCAGTACCGGCTCTCCCTCGCTGGCACCAATGACAATGCCGTTGCGGGTGATCTGACCGTCCAGCTGAGCGCTGCCAAAACGGTGTCGCAGNGACCCCTGGGCCGGCCAGGGGAGGCGACCTTTGCGCTGGCTGAACGGGGTATCGCCACCGGGCANTTCCAGGTCGGCGACGGCGGCGACCATTTCGTCCAGCAGCGACTGGAGCCGCTCCCGGTCCTTCTGCAGGTCCGCCAGCTCCTGATCGGTGGAGCGGATGCGCTGATTCAGGGCNGCCAGGGTCTGGCGGCGGCTTTCCTGGCGCTCGGCCAGNCGTTCGTGTTGTGCTTTCAGTTGGTCCCGGTTGCGGGCCAGCTCAGCCGTTTTCTGGACAATGCGGGGCTCGATGCGATCCAGCTCGGCNAGCGTCTCCAGGTAGCGCTCGATTTTATCGGTGCGNGCTTCCAGCCAGTAATCGTAATANCGCAACAGGCGCGATACGCGCTGGGGNCTNTCCTGGTTGAGCAGCAACTTGATCTGGCTCTGTCGGCCCAGGGCGTAGGCGGCCTGGACCTGTTCGGCAACGGCCTGCTGCTGAGCCTGTCGGGACTGATCCAGCTCGTTGCGCTCCTGCTTCAGGCTCTGCAGGTCGCTGTTCTGTTGCTCAAGGTCGGACTCGATGCGCTCAATTTTTTTGAGCAGCTCGCCAATATCGGATTCCGAGGATTCGAGCTGTTCCTTGAGNTCATCCCGGGAGCCCTGGGTTTTCTTCAGNTCCTGTTGCAACTGCTCAATGGTCTTNTGAAGCTCCTGCATTCGCGCTTCATAGTCNGCCTGGTCATTGGCCTGAGCAGCGCCGCTCAGGATCAGGCACAGGCAGAGCAGGTACTTTCCGAGGCCTTGGACACGCGCAGCGATCATCATGGGGGGGGAACCTTGCCGTCGATGGGGCGACCGGGAGGTCGCCCCATCTGTGGATTACTCGCTCAGGGTGACCAGGTTGCGACCGGTCATTTCCTTGGGTTGGGGTAGGCCCATCAGGTGCAGCATGGTGGGTGCCAGGTCGGCCAGGGAGCCGCCTTCGGCGATGCTGCCTTNGCGCGAGCTGACGTAGATCAGAGGCACCGGCAGGGTGGAGTGCTGGGTGCTGACCTGGCCGGACTCGGGGTCGTACATTTCCTCGACGTTGCCGTGGTCAGCGGTCACCAGCGCTTCGCCTCCCGCTTTCAGAGTGGCGTCGAGCACCCGTCCCAGGCACTCATCCACGGCTTCAACGGATTTGACCGCCGCTTCGAAGATGCCCGAGTGGCCCACCATGTCGCCGTTGGCGTAGTTGCAGATGATGGCGTCGTACTTCCCGGACTCGATGGCTTCGACCAGTTTGTCGGTCACNTCCGGAGCNCTCATTTCNGGCTGCAGGTCGTAGGTGGCCACTTTCGGCGAGGGCACCAGAATGCGATCCTCGCCTTCAAACTCGGACTCGGTGCCGCCGTTGAAGAAGAAGGTCACGTGGGCGTACTTCTCGGTCTCGGCAATGCGCAGCTGGGTTTTGCCCTGCTTGGCCAGGTAGTCGCCAAAGGAGTTCACCAGCTCCTGAGGCGGGAAGGCGCAGTTGGCCTTGATGTCCGAGGCGTACTCGGTGGTCATCACGAAGTCGGCCAGCTTGGGCTCGCACTGACGCTTGAAGCCGTCGAAATCGCTCTCGATCAGGGCGCGGGTGATCTGGCGGGCCCGGTCGGGGCGGAAGTTCATGAAGATGGCAACATCGCCGTCCTGCATCGTGACCGGCTCCTGGCCGTCACCGGCAATCACGGTCGCTTTGACGAATTCGTCGTTTTCATCGCGCTCATAAGCGGCGGCCAGGCCTTCAACGGCGGTCTTGGCGGTAAATTCGCCGGTGCCGCAGGCCATGGCGTTGTAGGCTTTCTCTACTCGATCCCAGTTGTTGTCCCGGTCCATGGCGAAGTAGCGCCCGACAATGCTGGCCACCCGACCAACGCCCAGCTCGGCGAACTGCTTTTCGGCTTTCTCGAGAGAGGCCTTGGCGCTGCGCGGGGCGGTGTCGCGGCCGTCCAGGAAGGCGTGCAGGTACACTTCCTTGGCGCCGCGTTTGGCGGCAGCGTCCACCATGGCAAAAATGTGGTCTTCGTGACTGTGAACGCCCCCTTCGGACAGCAGGCCGAACACGTGCACGGCCTTGCCGGCGTCTTTGGCTGTGTCGATGGCCGCGGCGTAGGCCGGGTTCTCGGCGAACTCGCCATCTTCGATGGCTTTATTGATACGGGTGAAATTCTGGTAGACCACTCGGCCGGCACCAATGGTGGTGTGGCCCACTTCACTGTTGCCCATCTGGCCTTCCGGCAGGCCCACCGCCATCCCGGAGGTGGCGATCAGGCTGTGCGGAGCCTCTTTCCAGAGGCGGTCCAGAACCGGGGTGTTGGCACTGTACACAGCGTTGTGCTCGGTCTTTTCCGAGTAGCCAACGCCATCCAGAACGATCAATACGGTGGGCTTTTTGGCAGCAGTCTGGTTAGCGGTCATAGTTACGGTCACTTCTCTGAGTCGCTGAATGAAGGTCGAATGGAATGGCCATTGCCAGTACCCGGCGGGTCGCAACCGGGTACAAAAGGTCCATTCTAACGCGTTACCCGTGGTAACTCTACGTCAGCCGCTGAGAAAAGGACGTCTGATAGTGTATACTGCGGCGCGCTCCGCCTCGGGTAAGCCGTGCGCGGATTCTCCCCGATTCGAGTTGAGGAAGGCGAAGACGTGGAATTTTTTGTATTTGTCAGTCAAGAATGGCTTCTGATCACCACGCTGGCGGTGTTGATGCTGGTGTACGCCATGCGCGAGCGCATCAAGAATGGCAAGCCCATTCCCGCGTTTGAGGTGACCCGCCTGCTCAACAACGAGGAGGCGGTGCTGCTGGATGTGCGCGAGGCGTCGGAGTTCAAAGCCGGCCATATTTCCGGCGCGCTGAACCTGCCCTACAAAAAAGTGACGGCAGAGGCAGAGCAGCTACTGGCGCCGCACCGGGACAAGATCATCGTGGTGGCGGACAAGCTCGGTCAGCACGCGGGGGCGGCCGGCCGTACCCTGGGGCAGAAAGGCTTTGATGTGCGCCGTCTGGCCGGCGGTATTACCGAGTGGCAGAACCAGGGTATGCCCTTGGTGAAAGGCTGATCCGCAGGAGGTTAGAATGGCGAAAGTAGTGATGTACACCACGGCGGTATGCCCGTTCTGCGTCAATGCCAAGCATTTGCTGGAAGGTAAAGGGGTGGCATTTGAAGAGATTCGGGTGGATCGGGACCCCTCCCTGCGTAAAAAGATGATGGCTGACAGTGGTCAGCGCACGGTGCCTCAGATCTGGATTGGAGACGCCCATGTGGGTGGCTTCACGGACCTGTGGGCACTGGACAAGAGCGGCAAGCTGGATGACATGCTGGGCTGAGCGCTCACCGACAGCGGCCGATTCAGGGCTAATTGATTGAACCAACGGAAACCTAATTATGGCAGATGAAAACACCACTCAGGAAAACGGCGCTGGCGCCACTCAGGAAGCGCCGCGCGGTCTTCAGATCAAGCGGATCTACCTGAAGGATTTGTCCTTTGAAACGCCTATGGGCGTTGAATCCTTCAACCGTGCCTGGAAACCGAAAATTGATCAGGAGCTGAATGTTCAGGTCAACAACCTGGATGAAAACCACTACGAAGTGGTGCTGNTGATGACCATCACCGCCACGATGGATGACAAGGTGGTGTTTCTGGTGGAAGTGAAGCAGGCTGGCCTGTTCGCGATTCAGGGGCTGGAGAAAGCCCAGTTGAGCCAGGTGATCAACACCACCTGCCCCCAGATCCTGTTCCCCTACACGCGCGAAGTGATTGANTCCACGCTGTCCCGCGGCGGTTTCCCGCCCCTGATGCTGCCTCCGATCAACTTCGATGCGGTATTCGCCCAGGCGGTACAGCAGGTTCGCAAGCAGGGCGAGTCCTCGCAGCCGGCTGACGCCTGAGTCAGCCCCTGAGACAGAGTCAGTCCTGAAGCCAGGTGTACACCTCGTTTTCTGAGGGTGCCTGGCCCGGTGTCACCGCATAGTGTTCACCGTGCAGTGAGGTGGCGCCCTCCAGGCGCACCTCGCTGGTTTGAGGGTGAACCTTNTCCACCCTCAGATGAACGCCGCTCTCCAGGCGGTGCGCGCTGTACTGCCGATACTCCCCCGGAATGGGCCGCAGGCTGATCCGGTGCAGAGGCAGTCGGTCCCCCACTTGTAACCCCTGGACGTGTCCGGCATGTAGCAGTGTGGTTGCGCCCGAACGGGGTGGGTCCAGGCGCGCCACCAGAGGCTGGCAGCGAATCACTTCGTTCAGCGCCCGGCCCGCCTCGGCCAACACCGCTTCAATCTTCTGGCCGTAGTCGGTCTCCCAGAACGCCGGGGTCCCGAATCGGGCGCGCTCCGGGCGTCTGGGGTTCCATATTCCCGCCAAACGGTAGCTCCGCGTGTGTAATCGCTGTCCCGTATGGCCATCGTGTAAATTCAGCTGTAGAACAAAATCCCGTTGCCGGGTGTCCCATTCTGGCTTCAGGCGCAGGGTGCTGACGGCGGCGTTGCGGGCGCGGGTCACCANGCCGGGGTTGAGCGCATCCCCGGGGCGGGCCATGCCCAGGTCATGGAGTGTGCCGCTGAGCACCAGTTGCGTGCCATGCTCCCGGGCCAACTGGCGAATGGGCTGGCCCGAATTGGCGGACGGTTCCGGCAGGCTCTGCCCGATCAGTTGGTACTGAAACAGCTGGTTGCCCCGGGCCAGGTGTTCTCCCAGGCGCTCAGCCAGAGCCTGCTCGGCGCCCGAGAGGCCGCCTGCGTTAGCTTCGGCCCGCTCCCGGCGGGGGAAGGCGGTGATCAGCAATGACTTACGGTACTCCCTTGCTCCGTGGGGGCAGGCCAAGGCGGCGGCCGAGGTTTCCGCCCGGGGGGCGCCGGTGCTCGCTGAAGCCGTGGCCGCCGGGTGCGGGGCGCCTGGGTCCGATCCCGAGACCGGTTCGTACTGTGCGGTATGCTGGCCGTGGGTGCCCTGAGGGTGGCTGCCAAAATGTGGTTGGCTGGGGCCGGCGGTGGCGTCACCCATGAGGGCGGCGGCCATCAGTAGCAGCAGGGCGTTGCGCGCAGGGGCCAGTGGCAATGGTAGTCGGCTGTACTTGGTCACCGGGTCGCTCCGCTGGTGGTCAATACCGGGGAAATGTTTTAGGGTTTCGTATTGGGTTGTCGGCCTGAACAGCAACATCTTGAGGAGTGGGGAACGGAATATGGGCAATGGCAGAGGCCGGTGGTGGTTGGGCGTGACCGGAGTGTTGATCGGTACCCTGCTGATCGGGTGCAGTAGCGGTGGGCGCCATTACGGGGGCCTGAAAGAGACGCTGTCGATTGATCTGCGGCCCAACAACAGCAAACTGTTTGTGTATCAACTNGATGTGCCGGATGCCCGTCAGCGGCCACTGGTGCAGGTGTACCGGTCCCCCAAGGATGTGACCGAGCATCGTCGTCGGGAGCCTTTGGGCAGCCGCGAGTACCGGCAGTTGCGCAGCGACGCCGAGCGGGCCGTGACGCTCACCGGGTACTGCCGGGAGGGCTTTCTGGAGTTGGACTATCGTCTGTCCCGGGCCGAGATGTGGCTGCGGGGAGAGTGTCGTGAGGGCGCTACCGAACAAGACCGGAGCCGCTTTGCCGAAAGATCCCAACTGCCTATTCCACAGCCGGAGTGATCGTGTCCGGTCGTGGTCTCGCGTAGAATGGCGAGCGCCGCCACTTCCGGCGGTCGATCGTCATTGGAGAACGACCCGTGTCATTGCCCCCCTTGCAGCTCAAGAAAAATACCGACCGTCGCCTCAAACGCGGCCACCTGTGGATCTACAGTAACGAAGTAGACGTGGCCAAAACGCCGCTCAAGGCGTTTCAACCCGGGGATCAGGCGCTGGTCCTGGCCAGCACCGGCAAGGCGCTCGGGGTGGCGGTGGTCAATCCGGCCGGCCTGATCTGCGCGCGGCTGGTCAATCGCGATCCGGAGCAGCCCCTGAGTAAATCCCTGCTCGTGCACCGTATCAATCAGGCTCTGGCCTTGCGCGATGCCTTCTTTCCCGGCCCCTATTACCGACTCATCTACGGCGATTCCGATCTGCTNCCCGGNCTGGTGGTGGACCGNTTTGGTGANTANCTGGTGGTTCAGATTGCCAGTGCCGGNATGGAGCGNCACAAGGCCGATATNATCGAGGCNCTGGTNCAGTGNCTGNAGCCCGCGGGCATTCTGCTGGACAACGATCACGGCGCCCGCGAGCTNGAAGGGTTGGCGCGCTANCAGGAAGTCGCCCACGGCACCATGCCGGACANCCT
Organism: Marinimicrobium sp.; assembly: GCF_002695945.1. NCBI lineage: Bacteria > Pseudomonadati > Pseudomonadota > Gammaproteobacteria > Cellvibrionales > Cellvibrionaceae > Marinimicrobium > Marinimicrobium sp. The sequence goes on from NZ_NZQP01000065.1 coordinate 10,625, forward strand.
GGAGCTGTTGGAGAATGGGACCCGCTTCCGGATTCCGGTAGGACAGGGTCAGAAAACCGGTTGGTTCTACGATCACCGCGACAATCGCGCTCGCCTTCAGGGCTGGTGTCGGGATCGCCGGGTGCTGGATGTCTTTTCCTATATGGGCGGTTGGGGTGTGGCGGCTGCCAACGCCGGCGCCCGGGAAGTGGTCTGTGTGGATGCCTCGGCCACGGCGCTGGACGGAGTGGCCACCAATGCCGAGCTGAACGGCGTGGCGGACCGGGTCAGCGCGCTTCAGGGCAAGGCCATTGACGTGCTCAAGGCACTGATNGCCGANGGTGAAACNTTCGATGTGGTGGTGCTGGACCCGCCCGCGTTTATCAAACGGCGCAAGGACCAGAAGGCCGGAGAGGCGGCGTATCGCCACATCAATGAGCTGGCCATTCGACTGCTGGGCCGCGACGGCCTGCTGGTGTCGGCTTCCTGCTCCATGCACCTGGCCCGGGAATCGCTGACCGATATCGTGCGCGGTGCCGGCCGGCANCTGGANCGTCACGTACAGATNATCGCNCAGGGCGGGCAGGGCGCCGATCATCCNGTGCANCCGGCCATCCCCGAGACCGATTATCTGAAAGCGGTGTTTGCCCGGGTGTACCTGCCCTGAGGCGAAGACGTCGTTGTACTGAGTACTGAACCCTCTTGCGAAAGCGGCGGTCCGAGACATGCGCTATGATCTATAGCGCGTTTATGACGGTATGTAATCTGAACGTTCAGATGATTCCAATAACTTTCGTAGGAGAACAACGATGAAATCCATGAAAAATCCCCTGATCGCCTCTGCCAGTGCCGCCCTGTTGTTGGGCCTGGGTAGCCAGGCCGCTGTCGCCGAAAANCCCTTTTCGGCCGAAACACTCTCCAGCGGTTACAGTCAATTGGCTCACAACCACGGTGGCGAGAAGAAAGACGGTGAAGCCAAATGTGGTGAAGCCAAATGTGGTGAAGCCAAGTGCGGCGAAGAGAAAAAAGGTGGCGAGGCCAAATGCGGCGAAGCCAAGTGTGGTGAGGACAAGAAAGACAAGGATGCCGAAGGTAAGTGCGGCGAAGGTAAGTGCGGCGAAGGTAAGTGCGGCGCTTGATGTAATAGCCAGGCGGGGCTTCACGCCCCGCCTGGCTGATGAATGTAGAGAGCGAGTGAGTGTCTGAGTATGCCTCTGTCCAAAGTCCAAGGTGTCGGGTTGGGTCTGCGGCGCGAGTTGCTGGATCAGTTGCCGCCGTCCCCCGACGGTCGTATCGACTTTCTCGAAGTTGCTCCAGAGAACTGGATGGCGATGGGGGGNCGNCTTGGCGCNAAATTCCGCGCATTGACCGAACGCTACCCGTTCAGNACCCACGGTTTATCCNTGTCCATCGGNAGTCCGGCNCCGCTGGATGTCGANTTTGTGACCCGNATCANNCAGTTTCTCGATGANCACCGGATCGAGCTTTACTCAGAACATCTGAGCGCCTGCAGCGACGACGGTCATCTCTATGACCTGATGCCGGTNCCCTTNACNGAAAGTGGNGTNCGCTGGATCGCCGAGCGCGTACGCCAGGTTCAGGATATTCTCGAGCGGCGCATCGCTCTGGAGAATGTCTCTTACTATGCGCCTGTCACCACGCCGCAGATGCCGGTGCCGGAGCTGGACGAGGCCACCTTCATTCGGGCGGTGCTTGAAGAGGCGGATTGCAACCTGTTACTGGACGTCAACAACGCCTACGTCAACAGCGTCAATCATCGCTATGATGCCGAGGCATTTATCCGCGCCATGCCGGCCGAGCGCATTCAATACATGCACATTGCCGGTCACTACCGGGAGGCGGAAGACCTNCTGGTGGANACNCACGGAGCGGATGTCATCGATCCGGTCTGGCAGCTGCTGGATGTGGCCTATGACCATGCGGGTATCTGTCCCACACTGCTTGAGCGGGACTTCAATCTGCCACCGCTGCCAGAGCTGCTGACCGAAGTGGATACGGTTCGTGCGCACCAGAACGAGGTGGCCCATGTCGGTGCCCGATGATTACCGGGAGGCGCTGAAGCGTTTCGCCGGNGCCATCCGTGANCCGGAGGGNCAGCCGNATACGGAAGTGGAAGCGCGCCGNATGAAAATCTATCAGGATCTGTTTTTCAACAACCTGAATACTTTCTTGAGCAACAATTTTCCGGTGTTCAAATCCCTGATGCCTGAAGACTGGTGGCTGAAAGAGGTGCGCGGTTTCATGCAGCACCATCGTTGTNAGAGCCCCCTGTTCTCCGATATCGGGCGTGAATACATTGATTACGTCAATTCCGACGCTCGGCCGATCACCCCGGAAGATCCCCCCTTTATGGCGGAACTGCTGCACTACGAGTGGGTGGAGTTGGCGTTGCAGATTGCGACCAATCCCGAACCTGAACCGGGGTTGCACAAGGATGTTATGGCCGGCCACCCGGTGCTGTCACCCCTGGCCTGGCCGCTGGAGTACCGTTTCCCGGTGCATCAGATCGGCCCCGGGTTTCAGCCTCAGGAACCCCCAGAGCTTCCTACCTGGGTATTGGTGTATCGCACTCGGGATCGTCGGGTATCGTTCATGGCTTTGAATGCCTTTACCGCACGCCTGTTGGCGCTGCTGGATGCGAAGCCTGAGCTGAGCGGTCGACAAATTCTTGAGTGTTTACAACGAGAGTCCCCACAGGTTGATCCCGATGCGTTACTGTCCGGCGGTGAACTTATCCTGCAGGAATTTTATGATCTGGGGGTACTGTGTGGCGCTCGTCCACTCCACTCGCCGGATGCCTAGTCCGACATTCATCGACAAGAGCGTCTCTCACTATGAAAGCTTCTGACTTACTGGTCAAAGCGCTGGAATCCGAAGGGGTTGAGCGAGTCTTTGGTGTGCCAGGTGAAGAAAATCTGGATTTGCTGGACTCGCTCTCGCGTTCTTCCATTGAACTGGTGTTGACCCGGCACGAACAGGCGGCGGGCTTCATGGCCGCTACCCAGGGGCGGCTCACCGGCCGGGCCGGCGTGTGCCTGGCCACGCTCGGGCCGGGGGCAACCAACTTGGTGACCGCCGCGGCCTATGCCCAGCTTGGTGCCATGCCACTACTCATGATTACCGGTCAAAAACCGATTAAGAGCAGCAAGCAGGGTGAGTTTCAGATCATTGACGTTGTGGACATGATGACGCCTTTGACCAAGTACACCCGTCAGCTGGTGAGTGGTCAGGCGATTCCGGCGAGGGTTCGCGAAGCCTTTCGCCGTGCCGAACTGGAACGGCCCGGCGCCGTGCACCTGGAACTGCCGGAGGATGTCGCACAGGAGTCTACCGAGGCGCCGATCATCGCACCGAGTCGAGCCGAAATGCCCCAGGCGTCCGATGAATGCCTGGCACTGGCCGCACAAGCAATTCGCAGTGCGCGGCGTCCCCTGTTGCTTATCGGCGCCAGCGCGAGCCGTTACGACATCCATGCTAGCCTGAAAGCCCTGGTTGATCGTACGGGAATTCCATGGGTTGCCACCCAGATGGGTAAAGGGGTGCTGGATGAACGGCATCCCGGGTATCTCGGCACAGCGGCGCTTTCGAGTGATGACTTTGTCCACCGGGCATTTGAGGCGGCGGACCTGATTATCAACATCGGGCACGACGTGATCGAAAAGCCGCCCTTTGTAATGGGCGCCGATACCGATGCCGCGAACTGCAGACTGGGTGCCGGGGAGTTTCTGGCGCCTTGTGGCGATGCACAGGTCATTCACCTGAACTACGTGCCGGCGTCGGTCGACAGCGTCTATTACCCTCAGCAGGAAGTGATCGGTGATATGGCGGACAGTATCAGTCGGTTGGCTGACCGGTTGAGCGTCGAGCCGCATTGGGATTTCGCGGTGTATCAGAGGGTGCGTCAAGGGTTCACTGAGCAACTCACAGCGCACGCACAGGATGCGCGAATACCCATGGATCCGCAGCGGCTGGTGGCCGAGGTAAGGGCGCTGATGCCCGATGATGGCATCCTCGCACTCGACAACGGCATTTACAAACTCTGGTTCGCTCGTAACTACCCCGCCTATCAATCCAACACCTTGCTGCTGGACAATGCGCTGGCGAGCATGGGGGCCGGGCTGCCTTCGGCCATGGCCACCAAGTTGGTGCACCCCGAACGACGGGTTGTGGCTGTGTGCGGCGATGGTGGCTTTATGATGAACTCTCAGGAGATGGAGACGGCCGTTCGATTGAAACTCGATTTGGTGGTTCTGGTGTTACGTGATGATGCGTACGGCATGATTCGTTGGAAGCAACGACATATGGGTTTTTCGGACTACGGATTGAATTACGGCAATCCGGACTTCATTCGTTACGCCCAAAGCTACGGGGCAACGGGCGTGGAAGTGACATCCATCCCGCACCTGGTGGACAGCGTTCAGAGCGCCTGGCATCAAGGCGGAGTGCACTTGATTGTGGTGCCGGTAAACTATGAAGAGAACGAGCCGCTACTGAACCACCAAATTCCCGCAATGAGTCGAGCGCTGGCGCTCTGAGCACCAGCGCCCGGCGTAATTCGTCCGGGAAGATGGCATCGTCGTTTCCGGAACAGACGTATAGACAGCGACGACGTGTTGGAGTGAGCCGTTTTATCGATCCGCGCTCGCCATACTTTTTCACATCAAAGGATGCAGAATGCAACGCTTGTTGATTATTGCCCTGGTCGCCGCTCTGGTTGCCGTTTTCTTTGGGTTCGGTCTCGACGACTACTTTACACTGACACAGCTTAAAAGCAGCCAGGAGACCTTCGGGCAATGGTTGCATGACTTCCCTGTGCTGGTGCCCACGGTCTATTTTGCGGTTTATGTGCTTGTTACCGCCTTGTCGTTGCCCGGCGCGGCGATTATGACCCTGGCCGGCGGCGCGCTATTCGGGTTGTGGCAGGGGCTGTTGCTGGTCTCTTTCGCGTCCAGCATCGGGGCAACACTGGCGTTTCTGGTGGCCCGGTTTGTGCTGCGTGAATCGGTGCAGAACCGCTTCGGCGAGCGCTTGAAGGCCATTAATCGCGGTATTGCAAGGGACGGTGCTTTCTACCTATTTACGCTGCGTCTGGTCCCGCTGTTTCCCTTTTTCGTCATCAACCTGGTGATGGGGGTGACGCGTCTGAAAACCTGGACCTTTTATTGGGTCAGTCAGTTGGGCATGCTTGGCGGTACCGCCGTCTATGTCAATGCCGGCACCCAGTTGGCGGAGATCGACAGTGTGGGCGGTATTTTCTCGCCGGAACTCATTCTGTCGTTTGCGCTGCTCGGGGTGTTCCCCTGGATCGCAAAGGCGATTGTGCGCCTGGTTCAGCGGCGCCGGGCCTACAAAGGTTGGACCAAACCGAAGCGGTTTGACCGCAATCTCGTGGTGATTGGCGGTGGTGCGGGCGGCCTGGTGTCTGCCTACATCGGGGCGACGGTCAAAGCCAAAGTCACGTTGGTGGAGGCCCATAAAATGGGGGGTGACTGCCTGAACTATGGCTGTGTGCCCAGCAAAGCGCTGATCAAAAGTGCCAAGGTCGCCCACCAGATGCGACATGCGGACCATTATGGTCTGAACGCTCAACAGCCGACCTTCAGCTTTCGCGCCGTGATGGAGCGAATTCACAAGGTGATCAAGGAAGTCGAGCCCCATGATAGTGTCGAACGCTACACCGGTCTGGGGGTTGATGTGGTGCAGGGCTACGCCACGATTGTGGACCCCTGGACCGTCGATATCGCCCTGAATGATGGTGGTACCCAGCGCCTGACCACCCGCAGCATTGTCATTGCGGCCGGTGCCGAACCTCTGGTGCCGGATCTGCCCGGACTGAACGATGTTGGCTATGTCACCAGCGATACGCTGTGGGATACCTTTGCGAAACTGGACGAACCGCCCAAGCGCCTGATCGTGCTCGGTGGTGGTCCCATTGGTTCAGAGCTGTCTCATGCCTTCGCTCGTCTTGGGTCCAAAGTGAGTCAGGTCGAACGAGGTGAGCGCATTCTCGCCAAAGAAGACAGTGAGGTGTCGGAGATCGCCCGTGAGGCAATGATGGCCGGTGGGGTTGAAGTGCTGACCCGACACGAGGCCTTGCGTTGCGAGCGCGACGGTGATGAAAAAGTGCTGGTGGTCAAACACGAAGGCGAAGAAAAACGGATCCCCTTTGACCAACTGCTGGTCGCGGTGGGCCGCAAGGCCCGATTGACCGGTTACGGACTGGAAGATCTGGGTATCCGCACTGAACGGACGGTCCTGACCAACGAATACCTGGAAACTCTGTACCCGAACATCTACGCCGCCGGCGATGTGGCGGGGCCCTATCAGTTTACCCACACCGCCGCGCACATGGCCTGGTACGCCGCGGTGAATGCGCTGTTCGGGCAGTTCAAACGCTTCAAGGTTGACTATTCCGTCATCCCCTGGACCACCTTCCTGGATCCGGAGATTGCCCGCGTGGGCATCAGCGAGCGTGAGGCGAAGGCGCAGGGTATAGATTATGAAGTTACCCGCTTTGAGTTGGCCGAGTTAGATCGCGCCATTGCCGACAGCACCACCACTGGCTTCATCAAAGTCATCACCCCGAAAGGCAAGGATAAAATCCTGGGCGTAGTCATCGTCGGTACCGAAGCGAGCAACCTGATGGCCGAATTTATTCTTGCCATGCGTCACGGTCTGGGCCTGAACAAAATTCTCGGCACCATCCATGTCTATCCGACGCTGGCCGAGGCCAACAAGTACGCCGCCGGCGAGTGGAAAAAAGCCCACAAGCCGGAAGCGGTACTTCGGTGGTTGGAGAAATACCATACCTGGAGACGGGGAGGGGACAGATGATAGCGTCACGTGTATTTACGGCAGGTGCGCCTTCGGCTTACCAGCCCTACGCACAACTGTTTAAGCATTCTTCCCGCAACGAGGAAAATCGGAGTGCAGAGGTGCGTCGGTCCGAACACCGTTTCAAGACCGTGAGCCGTGGGACTAGCGCTCTCGAGCTTACAGGGATGTATTTACAGCGTGTCTTGAAACGGTGTTCGGACCGACGTACCGGACGTGGTGAATCGATCAAGTTTTCTATGCACGGAATCGTGTTCGTTGCCTTATCCATGCTAAGTGGTTTGGCTATTTCGAGCGACTTCGACCACCAGCACAAAACCTACGCTCAGGTACTCGAAAACCACGTCCAATGGAATGAAGAAGGCACCGCTTCCACCGTGGACTACGAAACGCTCAAAGCCGCTCCGGACACCCTCAATCAATACCTGGGGCAACTCTCCGGCGTCGAAAAGTCCCAGTTCAAAACGTGGAGCCGCGACCAGCAACTCGCCTTCCTGATCAATGCCTACAACGCCTTTACCCTGAAACTCATTGTTGACCATTACCCGGTCGACTCCATTCGGGATATTGGCACGTTCTGGCAGAATCCCTGGAAGATGCGCTTTTTCACCCTGTTGGGAGAAGAGATGCATCTCGATCAGGTAGAGCATGAGATCATCCGGGAGCCCGGTGTCTACAACGAGCCGCGTATCCACTTCGCCGTCAATTGCGCCTCCGTTGGCTGCCCGGCGCTGCGTACAGAGCCGTTTACCGCCAAGCAGATCGAGCAACAACTGGAAGACAGTACCGAGCGTTTTCTGCAAGACGAGACCCGCAATCGCTATCGGGATGGCCGGTTGGAGGTGTCCTCCATTTTTAAATGGTACCGGGAAGATTTTGAGCGCGGTTGGCAGGGTATCGACAGCCTGAATGCGTTTTTTTTGCGTTATGCCGATAGCCTCGGGTTGAGTGAAGCCGAAAGAGAGCAGCTCCGCGAAGGGGCGGTGGTGTATCGCTTTCTCGATTATGATTGGACGCTGAATGAGTGAGCGTTTTCGGGCATGGCAACGGCGGATGCGGGCACCGCTGCGCTCGGCCCCTACGGATAGCTCTGAGGGTCGCGTAGGGCGGATAAGCGCAGCGCATCCGCCGTTACCCAACGTAATACCCCGCGCCACCGTATACGTAGGGGCTAAGCGAAGCGGAATAAATCCGCATCCGCCGTAAAACAACGATGAATGTATCAAATGGAGCAAAGTTGTTAATGAAAAACCGATTGTCCAAACGAGTGCGGTCGTCAATTCCGCGAACCCTGTGCGCCAGCGCCGTCCTCATAGCCGCGCTACCCGCTCACGCCCAAACCAGCAGCATTCAGGATGTCCTCGTGGTGGGCGAAGCCCTCAGTGGTATGGGCAATGTGCGCAGCGACGAAGTCGACGGGCCTTTTGGCCTGGGCCAGACCATCGCCGACATCGGCCGTTCAATCACCCCGGTGACCGAAGATTTGCTGAACGAAGCGGCCATCGACAACCTGCAGGAGCTGCAGCGGGTCGCTCCCAACACCTTCCAGGCCAAAGGCTTTGGTGCGCCCAGTCTGCCGACGCTGCGCGGTCAGTTGGGCGAAGTCTTCTCGGCCGGTATGCGTCGCCAGGTGGGCAATAACGGTCTGGGTATTCCGTTGTCGTTCAACTCGGTTGGCCAAATCGATATCGTGCGCGGTACCCCTTCGGTGATTCTCGGCACCACTCAGCGCACCGGCGGGTTTGTGAATATCACGCCCAAGCGCCCGGACCTGAGTGAGCCGGAGGGCCGCGTCAGTCTGACCGGTGGCGAATGGGACCAGTACGGTGCGCAGTTGGATTATTCCTGGGTGATCGATCCGGAGCGCCAGGGGGCCCGGATCAGCCTGGAGCATAAAGACGAAGGCAGTTTCTACGACTATGCCGGGCTCGACAGCACCAACCTGTTTGCCGCTTACCGTATCTTGCCCAGCGATCATTTTGAGTGGAATGTGTCGCTGGAATACTACGATGTGGAGTGGACCGATAATGCGGGCATCAATCGCCCGACCCAGGATCTGATTGATCACGGTCTTTACGTGCAGGGGCAGGGTGTTCAGCCCAATGGCTCCAGGGTGCCGGGCGCCTTTGCGGTCGTCAGTCCAACCGGCGAGGTAAAGATCCCCCGCAACCGGGTACATACCCACCCGGACGACATCAACGGGGCGGAAACCCTGTTGCTGCATTCGGTGTTCAATGTTGAGCTGGCGGACTCCATTCGCCTGGTCAACCGTTCCTACTACGAACATCTGGAGCGCGAGGAAATCGCCCAGAACAGTTTTGTGGAAATTGTCGACGGGGCCGATACGCTGGAAAACCGCACCGAGCTGCACATCCACAACACCACGGTGGGCGCCAACCTGCGTTACAACGACGTGCTCGGCTACAGCCAGTTCACCACCGAGGCCGATCTGCCCACAGACTTGACCGGTCCGCTCAGCAATCGGGAAATCCCGCTGACCGACGTACAGAAGGCGCGTCTGGTTGAATTGCGCCCGGGCCTGTTCGTTTCTCCTGGAGCCCAGTACGACATCGACGGCGACGGGGTGGGGGATTTCAATCTGTCGGACACGACGGATTCCTCCAGTGTGCAGGGCGGATTATTTGTTCAACACAAACAGCCGCTGACCGAGCGCCTGCAGTTGACGCTGGGCGCACGGGGCGACTGGTACGATGTTACCGCTCGGGATCCCATCGCACCTGAAGGCGTCGAGGCGGCGCGGGACAACCACAACGACTTCCTGAAAGCGGGTGAAGCGACGTTGCATTATCGATCTGGTGAATCGGTAACCCTTTACGCCACCAGCAGCTACAGCGAATCCACCTCCAACAGCATGGCCGGTGGCAATGTGCTTGGGGGGAACAACCAGATCGATCCGCTCAACTTTGCCACCGAAAATACCCTGCATGAAGTTGGCCTGAAATACGCGCCCGCTGGTTCACCCTGGTATGCGGATGCGGCGGTTTTCGATCAGACCCGCAGCCTGCGCAATCGCGATGGCAGTAACAGTGGGGTGGCCACCCGAGGACTGGAGGCGCAACTGTTTTATCGCGGGGAGCGTGCCTGGATGAGCGTGGGCGCCAACTGGCTGGATGCCGAGTTCGATAATTCCGCTGCGTTTCAGGCCGCGGAACAAGTGGCGGATGCCTTCGATGACTCCCGCCCGGATATCATTCAGGGCACCGGTGTCGGTGCGCCTAACTTCGCTGCCTTCCCCGCGTCCAACCAGCGTCTGCACGGCCTGCCGGACTGGAGCCTGTCCGCGGCGGGTGGGTACCTCTTTGCCGAGGGTTGGTCGGTGGGTGGCTCCGCCGTGCTGACCAGCGATTATCCGCTGGACTATCTGCAAACGGTCACCGTTCCCGAGCAGTTCACCCTGAATGCCAACCTGGCCTATGAGTTCAATCAGGGCGCCAGTCGCATCCGCCTGGATGTATTCAATCTCACCGACGAGGAAAACTGGACACCGGTGTTTGAAGGCGGGTATTTTGGTTCCTCTTTGGTCTTTCCGGAATTGCCACGGCATGTTCAATTGCAGTTTACCCAGCGCTTTTAAGCGCGCCCTGACCGCGCTGCTTCTGATGAGCAGCGCGGTCGTGGTCCAGGCCGAACAAACCGCCGAGGACTGGTCCGACGTGGTGCAGGAGGCGCGCGGCAGCACGGTGTTCTTTTACGCCTGGGGTGGCTCAAACTCGGTCAATCAGTATCTGCGCTGGGCCGGCAGACACCTGAATCGGCAGTACGGCATCAACCTGCGCCACGTCAAAGTCAGCGACATTGCCGAAGCGGTGCATCGCTTGCGCAGCGACCAGGCTGCCGGTCGGAAGCAGGGCGGAGCCATAGATCTTCTGTGGATCAACGGCGAAAATTTTCACGCACTGAAAGAGAGTAAGTTGCTGGAGCCGGATCTGCTGAGTGCGATTCCCAATCACGTTCATCTGCTCACGGACGAGTTGCCGCTGTTGACGGACTTTGGGGTGCCGGTGGACGGCTTCGAAGTGCCCTGGGGTATGGGCCAGTTCAACATCATCGCCCGCGACGGCAGCTTTGCCGAACCAGCCATCACGCCAGAGCAGCTTCTGGCCTATGCCGAACAGAACCCCGGCCGGCTCAGCTATCCCAAACCGCCGGATTTTATTGGCACCACCTTTCTGAAGTCCCTGCTGCAGGCTCTGGCCGATAATGACGAGCGGCTCTACCGCGAACCCAGTCGTAGTGCCGAACGGGACCTGCTGCCTGTACTGTGGGATTATCTTGACCAATTGCATCCGCTACTTTGGAAAAAAGGCCAGGCGTTTCCCAAAGACTCGGCGCAACAACTGCAGTGGCTGGCGGATGGGCAGCTGCATGCGGCGTTCAGCTTCAACCCTCAGGAAATGGACAGCAAAGTCGGCAATGGCCGGTTGCCGGAGACGGTAACCCAGCACTATTTTGCCCAGGGCGCGATCACCAACAGCCATTACCTGGCGGTGCCGCACAACGCCTCCCACAAAGCGGCGGCGAAAGTAGTGATCAATTTTCTGATTTCTCGCAGTGCTCAGGCCCGCAAGGCGGACCCGCGCTATTGGGGCGATCCGGCGGTGGTCAGGCTGGATGAGGCGGAGGCGCTGTTGCCCACCGCTCAGGAGCTGCACGCCGGCTGGCAGGAACGGCTGGAGGCACATTGGCTCGCGCGCTACCAGTAAGCCCGACCCTGAGCACGACGGCCGGGCTGTGTCTGGCTTTACTGCTGGGCCTGCCCCTGACGGTCGCGGTATGGCCCTACGTGGGTCAACTGGTCGGGCTGAGTGCCGACGCAGTCACTGATTTTGTGCGGGCGCCGGGACTGACCGCGGCCATCGGCTATTCTCTGGTGCTGGCGACTCTGGCGCCGCTGCTGGCCTGCTATGTGGCACTGGCTTTCAGCGCGCGGACATCACCGCGCCTGCTCGGATGGCTCGCCCCGTTGCTCTCCATTCCCCATCTGGCCTTTGCCGTGGGCGTGCTGTTTTTATTCAGTCCCACTGGTTGGCTGGTGCGCGGATGGCACAGTCTGTCTGGTGGTTTTGAGTCACCGCCGGCGTCGGCCTTGTTGGCGGATCGGTCTCTGTTCACCCTGTTCTGGGTGCTGCTGCTGAAGGAAATCCCCTTTCTGCTGCTGATGATCCAGAGCGCCCTGACCCAGATCCCGGCCGAGCGCTACCTGCAGGCGGGGCAGACCCTGGGCCACTCCCGACTGGCCAGTTGGTGGCAACTGGTGGTGCCCGAGCTGCTGACCAGGCTGCGCCTGCCCATGGCGGCGGTGGTGATCTACACCCTGTCGGTGGTGGATGTACCGCTATTGATCGGCCCCAATCTGCCGGGCGTGTGGGCCCAGCAGGTGTTTCAGTGGCAGCAGGACTTTTCGGCTCAGGCGGCTCACTCGGCACTGCTGGGCAGCCTGGTGCTCATCGTATTGGCGGTCCTTCTCCTGTGGCTGAACCGGCAGCACGAACGTCTTTATGCCGGGTTGGTGCGCGGGTGCCGGCGGGCGAAGGTCACTGTGTTGCCCTGGCTCGGCGGCCTGGGCTTGTTGATGCACTCCATCGCGCGCCTGTGGTTGCCTTTGATGGCGATGCTTTCCATAGGGGTCATGGCGGCACTGGTGGTCTGGTCGCTGGCGCAAAGCTGGTTCTATCCGGATCTTTTGCCCGGCACGTTCAGCCTGTCCACCTGGCAGAGTGAATGGCCGTTTCTGGCGCCGCTGCTCTGGCAGACGGCGGGGCTTGCGCTGGTCAGCGCCAGTGTCGGGCTAGTCGGGGCGTTGGTATGCCTGGAATGGCAGGCCCGGCGCGAGCGCTTCTGGCCCCAGTGGGTATTGCTGCTGGGACTGCTGGTACCGCAACTGCCGCTGGTGATGGGTTGGCAGTTTGGCCTGAGTGCGCTGCGTCTCGATCCGCACTGGTATTGGGTGCTCTGGGCCCACTGTGTGTTCACCTTTCCCTACGCCTACCTGATGCTTTCCGGTGATTACCGCCGCTTCAATCGACGCTGGCTGCTGGTGGGCCAGAGCCTTGGCTACTCAGCGCCGGCCTGCTGGTTTCGGATCCTGTTGCCCATTCTTAAGCAGCCGATACTCTATGCTTGGGTGATCGCATTTTCGGTCAGTGTCGCCCAGTACCTGCCCACCCAACTGTTGGGGGCCGGCCGTGTGGTGACCGTCACCACCGAAGCGGTCAATATTGGCAGCGGTGGGGACCGCCGTCTGCTGGGGCTCTATGCGTTCTGGCAACTCTTGCTGCCCCTGATACTGTTACTATCCGCCGCCCTGTTGAACCGACGGGCGCGCTATCGCTTCGCGCCGCGTTAACCTTCCCGGAGTCGCTTAATGCTCGATACCCGCCTGATTCCACTGACCCGCCCGCCGCTGCGCTGGCTTGCCGCACGACTGGATCGCCTGGGCATTACCGCCGACCAGGTGACTGTCGGCGGTTTCGTCATCGGGATGTTGTGCATTCCACTGCTCGCGCTGGAATGGTACGTCGCCGCACTGGTGGTGATTGTGCTCAACCGCCTGAGCGACGGCCTCGATGGCGCCCTTGCCAGAATTCAGGGCATTAGCGACTCTGGCGGCTTTCTGGATATCGTGCTGGATTTCATTTTCTACAATGCCGTTCCCTTCGGTTTTCTGCTCGCCAACCCGGAGCAGAACGCGTTCTGGTCCGCGCTGCTGATGCTCTCCTTCGTCGGCACCGGCACCACCTTTCTCGCCTTCGCGATTATGGCCAACAAATACCAGCTCGACAGCCCGGACTATCCGCAGAAATCCCTCTACTACATGGGCGGTTTGGCCGAAGGCACCGAGACCATCGTGGCGTTGGTGCTGTTCTGCCTGTTCCCGCAATACTTCCCCTGGCTGGCGGGCCTCTTCGCTGTGATGTGCTGGATCACCACCGCCGCACGGATACGGGCGGGCTTTACCACCTTGAAAGCCCTGTCACCGAGAGTTCGAACCGTTAATTAGTTGGGGCTGAGCTTTTGCCGGAATACTGTTAAAGTGCATCCGACCATTATGGTCGATGGTCCACAATAACGTTATTCCCGGCAAAGGTATTGGATATGAGATTCCTGACAAAGATACTCGGCGCTGTGTGTATCGCACTCGCCGTGTCTGCATGCTCCAGCGTACCCGTGGAGCACGAAATCAACCATCATCGAGATATCGTCTGGGCCAGCCCGGAAGGGTTTGATCTGACCCTGGATATTGCGGTGCCGCAAACCGACACTCAGGCCCGGCCCGTTTTGGTGGTCATTCACGGCGGTGGCTGGCTGGTGAACGATCAGTCCATCATGACGGACCTGGCGGACACCATTGCCCGACGTGCTGATCTGGTGACGGTGAACATCAACTACCGCCTGCTGGGGGACCTGGATAACACCACCACCATGGATGAAATCGTGGAAGATGCCATGGGAGCGGTGCTCTGGGTGAAAGACAACATCCAGCGCTACGGTGGCGACCCGGATCGCATTGCCGTGACCGGTGATAGCGCGGGCGGGCATCTGTCGGCCATGGTGACGCTGGCGGGGCGCACGCTGAGCAATGACGGCTTTGATTCCAAACCGTTGGGTTTCACCCCGACCTACTTGCCTGAGGGGATGACCGCCGAGGCCGTAGCCAGGGAGGATGGGTTGCGGGTGCAGGCGGCCATTCTGAGCTATGCGGCGTTCAGCCTGTACGAATCGGCCAAAGGTGGTTTCGAGCAGGACAGCAATCCGTTCTGGGCCTGGGGCGGCGCCGAGGCGCGCGGCATGTTTGGCGACGATATCAATGTCGAAGATAATCCCGAGTACTATCAGGCGGTATCACCGGATCAGTACCTGGTCAGTGCCGAGGAGTACCCCTTACCACCCCAGTTTGTTCACGTCGGGTCGGAAGACCAGCTGACGACTCCGGCCAGTGCGCGCGCTTATGTGGATGCGCTGAAGGCCTTGGGCCAGCCTGCCACCCTGAAGATTTACGAAGGCAGGGGTCACGGATTTCTGGACAGTGGTTGCAATGACTACACCCAGGGCTGCTTTGAGGAACTCTCGGAACCGACGGTCAGCGATATGATTGCGTTCCTGAACGGAGTCTTTGAGCTGGATGATTGATGCCCATACTGGGACGAGTACATCTGCGCATCCGCGGTACTGAGCAATTGCGGGGCGGTGTTGCCATCCTCTGGGTAGGGCGCGCCGCCCAAAGTGTGCGCTGAGGAATAATTTGGATTGACCGGGCTGGCGGTGGTAATGGCGGAGACTATGGCTCTATAATCGCGAATCTTTGCGGGGGTTCTATGAAAAAGCTGTTTTCGCCGATTCTCAATCACTTCGAAAAGGGCGAAGCGCGCTATGCTTACAAGCCCTTGCACCGCACCATTCTGATTGTGGTGGCGGTTCTGTTCCTGGTCATAGCGTCGGGCTCCCTGTTTGCGGCCATCAAGTTTTCCGTGTTGGGCGGTCTTATCCCCGCCGTGGTTTTTCTGTCGGGCAGTATTATCTGTGCGGTGGTGGGCCTTCTCGGAAGCGACAAGGCCGTGGCCAATATGTGGAAAACCCGCTGATCAGTAAACGATCCCCACGGTATCCAGGTAATAATCGGTGTAGGTAGTGTATTGCCCGCGCTGCCAGGCAATGACGCTATGGGAATCCTGCGGAATGATCATGGGGCGGATGTTGTGGCGCGCCGGGTCATCGGTCAACTGTTCCCACTGAATGTCAGCGGTTTTCTGTCCCTCGCCAATATGTGCGCGAAAAATCTGATGTTTGCCACCCAACGCTTCCCCGGTTTTTGGGTGAACATCTGTCGAAATCACCACGTGGTTCGGGTCTGACGGGTCGAGCGTGATCAGCCCGGTATAGCTCGCTTCGCGCTCGTACAGTCGGCCGCCGGCGTGGGCCACTTCCCGATCAATCCACTGCGCTCCATCCCAGGACGCCAGGCGGTAGCGTTGGTCGTTATTGCTCAGGTAGAGCGAGTAGCCGATATGGGGATGACCCTGCTCGTCCAGAACGATCGAGCTGGTCCAGGCGCTGTTGTGAGCGCTGAGCTCGTGGCCCCGGAAACCGCCGCCCCCGCCCTCGAATATCCGCTCGGCCTCTGATGGCTTCAGCGGCCCATCCTCCTTCAGGTTTTTGATGAAGCTACCGTCGGCCTTGTAGAAATTGCCGTTCCTGAATTCGGCGTAGTAAATACTGGTGCCGTGTACCCTTGGGTGGGCGTCGGTAAAGGAAACGGCGATAGTGTCCTGCCCGTTGCTGGCGTAGCGGGGGTAGGGCCGGTTGCGCCCTTCAACCTCACTTTTGATGAAGTGTACGGGATCGCCCCAGCTGGCGCCTTCATCATTGGAGGTGACGAAGGTGGGGTTCCATTCGATGCCCCGGTAGAAGTTGTACAGAGTGTCTTCGGCGGCCAGAGCGTACAGGTTCATATAGGTAACCGGCTCGCCGCTCTCCAGCGTGTGCTCTTCGCCCCAGCTCAGGTAGTCGTCGCTATCGGAGAAGCGGTAATAGTGCTTGTTCTCGGTGCTGTGACGGGCGTACACCACCAGCAGACTGTCGTCCGGACGGGCAAAAGACGCGGGGGTATTGTGATCATCATGGTCAAAGTGCTTGTGCAGGCTGGTTCTGCCCAGGATGACCCGATTTTCCAGATCGTATACCCCCACCGCCGCATCGCCAATGCCGTTGCCTGCCACC
>NZ_NZQP01000066.1:0-12408 GCF_002695945.1 Marinimicrobium sp.
ACCAGCAGTAGGTGAAGCATCAACCAGATAATCCGATGAGATGCCGGTCTGTCTCACTCTCATGCAAAGGTAAGATCAACCATTTAATCCGCTTACCCCAATATCCATGTGGGCGCCCTGTTCGAAACCTATGAAGACGCCACCACCGATGAAGATGGTGCCTTCGTCTCCGTTCTGTGGGAGGCCACCGATGTCTGGTCTTTCAAAGCGCAGGCCGGTAGCTCCGACATTGAGGAAAGTGGCGGTGAGTCCATCAGCCTGGGTGCGGACTACAAACTGACCGACAAGACCAAGCTGTACGGTTACTACACCAATGAGACCAGTGACTTGCTCGTTAATGGCGCCGGCCGTGACGATCAGTATCTGGGCGTGGGCATGAGCCTGTCGTTCTGATCATTTTGTATGACCAGGCCCCGGCGCTCCCGCGCGCTGGGGCTAACACTTTTTTACAGATCAATGTTAGCATCTACCGTTACACTGACGTCTTGGAGGCGTTGACCGCTGCCGTATAAGGAACATGCATCCGGCCCTCCCGCACGACACCACATCCCAGCCTTCGATGCGTTCGAAGCAGCCGACAGAGGTAGCTTGTAGTGATAGACCCCCGCCGTGTGGCCCTGAGATGGATCAAGGTTCCCGCCGTGCTTTTGTTGTTCAGCCTTTCCGGGCTGGCCCTGGCCAATGACGAGTTTGAAGACCCTTGGGAGGACTTCAACCGCCGTATTCACGCCTTTAACATGACCGCCGACCGCTTTGTGCTCAAGCCGGTCACCCGTGGCTATCGTTTCATTACCCCGAAATTTGTCCAGGCCGGGGTCCGCAATGTCTTCAATAATGTGCTGGAAGTGCCCAGCGCGCTCAACGGTGTGCTTCAGGGCAAACCCGGATCCGCATTTCACGACTCGGGCCGCTTTCTGATCAACAGCACCGTGGGTGTGGGCGGGCTGTTTGACGTGGCCAAGCACGTGGGGCTGGAAAATGGTGACCATGAGGACTTCGGGCAGACCCTGGCGGTCTGGGGGTTTGACCGGGGGCCTTACCTGGTGTTGCCGATTCTGGGGTCAAGCACCGTTCGCGATACCCTGGCCCTGCCGGTCGACTGGCTATCCGACCCGCTGTTTTATGTGGATCACACGCGCACCCGGAACAGCACAGTCGCACTGTATTACATCAATAAGCGCTCGGAGCTGATGGAGCTCGAGAAGCACCTCACCGGTGACCATTACATTTTCATTCGCGATGCCTATCTGCAGCGTCGTGACTTCCTGGTCAACGACGGCGAAGTCGAGGATGACTTTGGCTCGGATATGGATATGTCCGAATACGGTGATTTTGACGAAGAGGGCGGCGACCCCTTCTAAAGAAAGGTCGTCATCCGGTGTCGGCCGTCCGGGGTGGGTCAGTGGAGGATTTCCAGAATTTCCAATCCGACCCGGTGTACCTTGCCGTCGGTCTCCGTCCGGACCACATGGGTTTTGGCCTTCAGGGTAGGGGCCTGGCCGTGCTCGGAGGAAATGGTCACTTCCAGCTCGGTACCGGGCTCCAGATAGTGTTCGGTGGCCAGTTGCATGCCGCCACCGCTCAGTTCATGGCAGAGCCCCTCTGCCGCTACCCCCTCGCCACTGATCTGCGCCCTGAGTGGGGTATCGATTTTCATGCGGATGAAATCCCGCTTCTCCTGATGCGCTCTGTCGACGGTCATCTCTGGCCCTCCGGATGGGTTTGACGTCTGTGGGAGAACCGCTCGGCGGCCGGTTTCCCCGCTTAAACTTAGTCTATAAAACGCCGTTTGAACAGCTTGCGCCGACCCGGAGAAGGGAGTAGTGTATTGCGCCTTATGCAACCCATGACTTTTCCGGCACCCGGACCGACAACGAGATGACCGACGCGAGCAGAAAACTGCTGATCATCGACGACGACGCGCCGGTCCGCCAGAGTATCGTGGCCTATCTCGAAGACAGCGGGTTTGAGGTGCTGGAGGCGACCGATGGCCCTTCCGGGCTGGCGGTGTTTCGCGAGCACAAGCCGGAACTGGTCATTACCGACCTCAGAATGCCCGGCCTGGACGGTCTTCAGGTGCTCCAGGCTCTGCACGAAGACGCGCCGGATCTGCCGGTAATCGTGGTCTCCGGGGCTGGAGTGATGGGCGATGTGGTCTCCGCCCTGCGGCTCGGTGCCAGCGACTATCTGATCAAACCCATTGTCGACATGGAAATGCTGGTGCACTCGGTGCGCCGGGCGTTGGAGCGGTGCGACCTGCTGGTCCAGAATCAACGCTACCGGGACAAGCTGGAGTTCGCCAACCGGGGCCTGCGGGAGAACCTTCGGGTGCTCGAACGCGACCAACAGGCGGGGCGCCAGGTTCAGCAGCGGTTGTTGCCGGTTCCCCTGGATACCCCGGAGGGCTATCACGTCGCCCACCACATAGCGCCATCGCTGTACCTCAGCGGGGACTTTGTGGACTATGCCTACCTAAAACATCGGTATCTGGCGTTTTATCTGGCCGATGTGTCCGGCCACGGCGCCTCCTCGGCATTTGTGACCATCTGGCTGAAACACCTGGTCAGCCGTATGGTGCGCGAAGAGGGCTTGTTCTGCGATGCCCAGTCGTTTGAGGATGGTGCGAACACCATGTTGCAGCAGATCAACCGCGAACTGAACGAAACCCGGCTGAACCACCATTTGACCTTTTTTGTCGGAGTCATTGATACTCAGACACGGGAAATGCGTTATGTTGTAGCGGGCCACCTGCCGATGCCCATTCTGATCACCCCGGAAGGGGCCGGGTTTCTGACCGGAAACGGCAAGCCAGTGGGTATCTTTGCCCATCCGGACTGGGAAATTTACCAGACACAGCTGCCTGAGCAGTTCTCTCTGGTGTGTTTTTCGGATGGAGTGCTGGAAGTATTGCCGCCGAAAGTGCTCAAAGACAAGGAGGACAGGTTGCTGGAGATCGTGCGAGATCACGGCGACAGCCTGGAATCTGTGTGTTCGGCGCTGGGTATTGAGGATGTCAGTGAAACGCCTGACGACATCGCGATTATGACGGTTATCAAGAGGTAATTACGCATGCGTCCCGGTCAGATTTTGGTTGCGGATCACGCAGGAGTCTACGTCATCAAAATGGTGGGTGACGTGAGGCTGACGCTGTGCATCTCGTTCGACCAGTTTATTGATACCATGTTCAGCCGGGACGATTTCTGTGATGTGATGTTCGATCTGTCCGAGGCCGAAGCCATCGACAGCACCACCTTGGGTCTGATGGCCAAAATTGCCCTGCAGGGGCGCGAGGAAAAAGGCATTACGCCGGTCATCTTCTCCAATAATGACAGTATCAACCGGCTGCTGCAGACTATGGGATTCCAGGAAATCTTCACCATCGTGAGTGACCTGGAAGCACCGGTGCAGCCTGAGCAGCCCCTGGCGATGGATGCCACCGAGGAGCAGCAGGTAAAGGAAAAGGTGATTGAAGCCCACAAGATATTGATGGGGCTGAACCAGGACAATCGCGAAACCTTCCGGAATCTGGTAAAAATGCTCGAAGAGCGCTGACTGCCGCGCGAGGTTATCGCCTCCCGGGCAGCAGAAAATCAACCGAGTCCGGTCCCGGCACCCTTGGCAACGCATGCAGATACCCGGCTATAAAATCATCGACACCCTGGGCGAAGGCGGTATGGCCCGGGTGTACCTGGCGATCCAGGAAAGTTTCGAGCGCGAAGTGGCGCTCAAGGTTCTGGACCCCCACCTCTCACGCGACCCGACCTTCGGCGAGCGGTTCCTGCACGAAGCCCGTATTGTCAGCCGTCTGGTTCACCCGAATATCGTCACGGTCTACGATGTCGGTGTGCATCGGGGCAACCACTTTCTGTCCATGGAGTACGTTCCCGGCCGGGACCTGAAGCACCGGCGCTTTGAACTGAGCCTCTACGAGTGCATCGGCGTGATCAAGGACGTCGCCCGGGCGCTGGATTATGCGGGTCGCAAGGGCTGTGTGCACCGGGACGTAAAACCCGACAACATCATGCTGCACGCNGAGGACGGGCGCGCGGTGTTGATGGATTTCGGTATTGCCCGCATNGTGGATCAGACCTCCGCCATGACCCAGACCGGAACCACGGTGGGCACGCCGCACTATATGAGCNCCGANCACGCCCGGGGCGCGGCNGTGGACAGTCGTTCCGANCTGTACAGTCTCGGGGTGGTTCTCTTCCTCCTGTTGACCGGACACCTTCCCTACGACTCGGACTCCGCNGTCGCCATTGGCGTGATGCACATTTCTGACAGCATNCCGCGCTTGCCGGAGCATCTNTCGGCGTTTCAGCCCCTGATCGACCGGGTTCTGGCCAAGGCGCCGGAGGATCGCTTCCAGACAGGGGATGAGCTGGTGGAGGCACTGGNGGCCTTCGANCGGGACACGCTGGACGCCCTCGAACGGGCGGGAGAGCGCTCGCTGCTGCACGAAGCCGACGGTGAATCGCCCACNCTGGTTNAGCCTCAGGCGGTCATGACCGAGTCCTCGAGTGGCGGCGAAGAGGGNNCTGATGCGNNCCTGGGCGTTTCCGGTGATTACCTGGCNGTTCACGATGANGACCGTATNGACCGGGAGAGCANNGCGGTCGAACCCCGCCANGGGGTGTGGGGCTGGNTCCTCCTGTTTGGGCTGCTGGTCGGTATCGGGGGCTACGTCTGGCAGGAGCCTNTGCGCGCCGAGTGGGAGCGCCNTGTGGCGCCACTGCTGCCAGAGGGAGAANCNCCCGGCNCNGTGGCTGANGAACCGGAATCGGTGTCCGGGGCGGCGGGTGACTCCGACNCAGGTCAGGCGGAGGCTCAGGCTGANGATAGGTCATCGCCAGAGCTTGACGTCGCTGANGGTCAGCAGGAGACCGTTCCGATTGATCCGGGGCTGNCGNTAGCGGAGGANNTGACCNNNGAGCGTTCANCGCNCGAGGCGCCTGAAGANNCTGANGTNCCNGANGAGNANNCNGCGTCCGGGACGGACAGCGACGAGCCNCCGTCGGATCCGGTCGCGGTGAATCCNTCNCNATCCGATGAGCCNGTAGNGNAGCCGAGTCGGGATGANCGAATNGCGGCGGTGAGCGANNCGGNGGNGACATTGGCCGGGCAGGGCGANTTGGCNGCCGCNCTGCTGGAAATCGATCGGGCNATGACCGAATTNCCGGACAGTGAGAAGCTGGCTCTGCAGAGAGAGCGACTGGAGGCACAACAGTCCCGCCTTCAGGAGGCGGAAGCCGAGCGCCGGGCCCAAGCGGCTCGTGAGGNGCNGNTACANGAGTGGATCAGCNCGATCGAAACCCGGCTGGCCAATGACGACCTTGAGGGTGCGGGNNAGCANCTGCGCGANGCGCGCAACGAATTNGCCAACAGCAGCGNTCTGCTCGCGCTGGAGGCCGAGTGGAGNGAGCGTCNGGACCTCGCCCAACAGCCGACCATTGAGCNGGCAAAAGTCAGNTCTGAGCCCATGGACAACCTGCAGGGAGANCAGCAGGGNACNCTGGCGCCAGCCCGGGTGCTNTATGCGGGNTTCGCCTACCGGAATTTCGGTGAGACAAGCTCGGTCATACAGGCTATTCTGTATGACGGCTCCCGCCAACTNCAGATTGCACTGGTGCCCGTGATCGTCCAGGGGGATGAGGGAGCCCGATTTTTTCGACTTGAGCGCCCGGTGACCGGTTTTGTCGAGGGCGGCTANCATCTGGACCTGGTCTCNGANGGAGAGGCNCTGTCCAGCGTGTCATTTCAGATCGGCGGCTGATCNGGGGAANCCATCCNANCGCGGCCGTAACGACCCAAAAGAGAGAACAGCATGAANTCAGCGGTGATCGCCAGACGANTCTCGCCTTTGATCCTGACNCTGAGCCTGACGGCGTGCCTCACCCAGCCCAATGTGAAGGCGCTGCGGGATGAAAATAACCANTTGCAGAGNCANTTGGATCAGGCCAGCGATGAGATCACCGANATGCGGGTNCGCGAAGAGCAACTGCGTGCNGAGCTGGAGGAGCGCAACCGGGTGATCGATGTGNTGTCCACGGAAAAGAGCTCGCGCGCCCAGGAGTCNTCCCAGCTTCGTGGCCTGGTCCGGGACTTTGTGCAGTCNCAGATCGACAGTTANCGGGATTTTCTGTTGCAGTCCGACCTGCTCGACTACGTTGGCGGGGANNTGGTCAGTCGNGCTCACCGGGGGGAGGANTCCCGCACCCTGGTTGATCTGGCCAACCCGATTCCCCGGTCAGGCACCCTGACGGGGGTGGCGGGCTACTTTGAGTCGCCGGGCCANCTGGTGGTGAAAGTACTGCGCCCGGTGGATGACANTCTGGTTGTGGTCTGGGAGAGTCTGCCGGTCGAGGCGGAGCAGTCCGGGGTGGTCCGTCTGAGTTTCCCGGTGAGCGTCGGTGTGGATGAAGGCGATATNATCGCCTATCAGTTCGACGGCGTNGTGCCGGTGAGCTTTGATCGGGGGACTGGCGATACCCGCTTTCAGCGCGAAGGGCTCACGCTGGGCAGCCTCGTGGAGCCCGAAGAGCTGGCCGGCGCTGACGAGCGCCGGGCCTACTCCATCGGTGTTCTGGGGTTGTTGAACTGACCGATCAGCCGTCGCTGTCCATTTTGGACTGCAGGTAATTCTGGATGCCCACCTTGTCGATCAGCGACAGTTGGGTTTCCAGCCAGTCCACATGCTCTTCTTCCGAGGTCAGGATGTTCTTCAGAAGGTCTCGGCTACCATAATCCTGTACCGACTCGCAGTAGGCGATCCCGGCACGCAGGTCGGGAATGGCCTTCAGTTCGAGCTTCAGGTCGGATGCCAGCATTTCCTGGGTGTTTTCACCGATCAGCAGCTTGCCCAGATCCTGCAGGTTCGGCAGCCCCTCCAGAAACAGAATCCGCTCAATCAGCATGTCGGCATGCTTCATTTCGTCGATGGACTCTTCGTATTCGTGATCGGCCAGCTCTTTCAGCCCCCAGTCCTTGTACATGCGAGCGTGAAGAAAGTACTGGTTGATGGCTACCAGTTCATTGCCGAGGCAGGTGTTGAGAATTTCGATGACTTTAGCGTCGCCTTTCATAGCCGTCTCCGTCGATAGGTGGGCGAATGGGGTATTCAACCTTCGAGTCTGGGCTGAGACGGTGACGCTGTCAAGTAATGACTAACCCCTAAGTGCTTGATGTGCAAGGGGAAAGTGAATCTGAATAAGACTGATTTTCAGTGCGCTTGAAGGGTCCGGAGTTACGCCACCGCGTAGTGCAGCGGTTGGGCTTCGACGTATTCGGCCTGGGGCAGGGTTTCGTCGATCAGCTCGCGGGTCAGGCAGGTGCACTTGCCGCACTGGGAGGCGACGCCCAACGCTTTGCGCAGCTTGCCCACGGTGGTGGCACCTGCGTAGATTGCATCTTTGATCTGATGGTCGGTAATGCCTTTGCAGACGCAGACATACATAGCCAAATACCCCGGAGCACGATTGACGAACAGTTGCATGTTAATGCTAATGAGAATTTGTGTCAATAATGCGTGAGAATAATTAACATTTGTGTTGCTATCTGTGAGGCTCGGGTGATAGTCAGATTTTATATAGTTCAGGCCTTTCACGGTCATTTATAAAATCAATAGAACACAAACCTTTCGGTCTGTATGATGTCGGCCTGCGATCTCATGCGAATCAGCGGTGACCACAACCCGAGCTGGTGGCCGCTAAATCATTGTTTTGTCGAGTATTTGTGATCTGGCATCTCACCTCGAGCCAATGCCGGAGCCACAGATACGGGCTTTTTTCACCCTTAATGTCAACTTAATCAGGAGATTAAATATGGGCGTATTAGTTGGTAAACCCGCACCGGATTTCACAGCCGCCGCCGTTCTGGGTAACGGAGAAATTGTTGACGAGTTCAACCTGGCTTCTGCCATCAAGGGCAAGAAAGCGGTCGTTTTCTTCTACCCGCTGGACTTCACCTTCGTGTGCCCGTCCGAGCTGATTGCCTTTGACCACCGCGTCGAAGAGTTTCAGAAGCGCAACGTGGAAGTGATCGGTGTCTCCATTGACTCCCAGTTCACCCACAACGCCTGGCGCAACACTCCGGTGGATCAGGGTGGTATCGGCCCGGTCAAGTACACCCTGGCCGCCGACGTGAAGCACGAAATCTGCAAGGCCTACGACGTTGAATCCGAAGGCGGTGTGGCCTTCCGTGGCTCCTTCCTGATCGATGAAGACGGCGTGGTTCGTCACCAGGTAGTGAACGATCTGCCCCTCGGTCGCAACGTCGACGAGATGCTGCGCATGGTCGACGCGCTGGCGTTCCACCAGGAGCACGGCGAAGTATGCCCGGCAGGCTGGAACCAGGGCGACAAGGGTATGGACGCCTCTCCGGAAGGTGTGGCCAAGTACCTGGGCGAGAACAGCGGCAAGCTGTAAGCGTCGCTCGGCGATCCCGAAAAACCCGGCTCTGAGAGCCGGGTTTTTTTTGCCCGAAATTCACGTAAACCCTTGTGGTTCCTGACTTTGCGGGCGGTTGGGCGGAGCGGTGAACTTGCTTTGAGCTCTAAAGGTTTGTAAACTATGCAATTCTTTTCAGGCGGATTTGCTGCCCGGTGCAGTGGATCTCGTCCGCTGGCGAGGTCGTTTTTTGCCCGGATGAAGCCATTCACCCAGTGATGATAATGAGGATTATTCGATGAGAATTTTTGAAGAGATGGAGTCTGAGGTTCGTGGTTATGTACGTTCCTTCCCCGTCGTTTTTGACAAGGCCGAAGGGTCGGAACTGTTCGACGAAAACGGCAATCGCTTCATCGACTTCTTCGCCGGCGCCGGTACCCTGAACTACGGGCACAACAACCCGAAAATCACCGAAGCGCTGATCGAGTATCTGCAGCACAAGGGCATCGTGCACGGTCTGGACAAGGCGACCATGGCCAAGCGCGAGTTCATGACCAAGTTCCGCGACACCATCCTGGCGCCCCGCGGTCTGCAGTACAAAATGCAGTTCACCGGCCCCACCGGCACCAATGCCGTGGAAACCGCGCTGAAGCTGGCCCGTATGATCAAGCGTCGCTCCAACGTGATTGCCTTCACCAACGGCTACCATGGCCTGACCATGGGTGCGCTGGGCGTCACCGGTAACTACTTCTATAAAGACGAATCCTACGGTTCGCGCGCCAACACGGCCTTTATGCCGTTCGATGGCTTCCTGGGCGAGGGCGTGGATTCCATCGAATACATGCGCAAGTTCCTGTCCGACCCCAGCAGCGGTGTTGACCTGCCGGCGGCGGTGATTGTGGAAACCGTACAGGGCGAAGGTGGCATCAATGTCGCCAGCGTCGAATGGCTCAAGCGTCTGGAAGAGCTGTGTCGCGAATTCGATATCCTGCTGATCATCGACGATATTCAGGTGGGTAATGGTCGTACCGGTACCTTCTTCAGCTTTGAGCGTGCCGGAATTCACCCGGACATGGTCACCCTGTCCAAGTCCATCGGTGGTGGTTTGCCCATGGCTCTGCTGCTGATGCGTCCGGAGCTGGACCAGTGGTCGCCCGGTGAGCACACCGGCACCTTCCGCGGTAACAACCTGGCCTTTGTGGCCTCTACCCAGGCGCTGAGCTACTGGGACAACGACGACATGGGCAAAGTGGTCGAGTACAAGGGCAATATCATCGAGGAAGAGCTGAAGAAGATGGCAGCGGATTTCCCCGAGCTCGAGCCGCAGGTTCGCGGTGTCGGTATGGTCTGGGGTCTGGAGCTGGCCGCCGGTATGGCCAATGAAGCCTCCCAGGAAGCTTTCACCCGCGGTCTGGTGATGGAAACCGCCGGCGCCGATGACCAGGTGCTGAAGTTCCTGCCGTCGCTGTTGATTGAAGAAGACATTCTGCGCGAAGGCCTGCAGATTGTGCGCGACTCCCTGACCGCTCTGGTCGAGAAGCAGCGCAAAATGATCACCGGCGAAGAGAGCTAAATTTCGTCCGAGATCACGGCCCGCGCGGGTTTTCCCGCGGGCCGACTCCCTTCCTGAACCCTTTCTGCAGAATCCCACCCCAGGGTCTAAAATAGTGCTTGCCAAGTGGCGAAAACGTGTATTAAATCGCCGCCCGCGATCCCCGGCGCGCCTTGCCGGATGACGCTATTTTCGACGCCCAGGGGGTGCCATGACCGATTCGCACATTCAGCTGCAGGACTACTACAGCCCGGAAACCTTTGCTCGCCTGAAAAGTTTTGCGGATACCAAAGACACGCCGTTTGTCGTGATCGACACCGCGACCATTGATGCGGCCTATCAGGAACTGGAAGACAACTTTCCCTACGCCAATATCTACTATGCGGTGAAAGCCAATCCGGCACCGGCCATCCTCAATCTGTTGACCGAGCGTGGCGCAAACTTCGACATCGCTTCCATCTACGAGCTGGACAAGGTCCTGGGCTTTGGTGTCGGACCGGAGAGGATCAGTTACGGCAACACCATCAAGAAAAGCCGGGATATTCGCTACTTTTACGAGAAAGGTGTACGCCTGTTTGCCACGGATTCCGAGGCGGACCTGCGCAATATTGCCCGGGCGGCCCCGGGTGCCCGCATATACGTACGCATTCTGACCGAGGGTACCCTGACCGCCGACTGGCCCCTGTCGCGCAAGTTCGGCTGTGAAATCGACATGGCCATGGACCTGTTGATTCTCGCCCGTGATCTCGGGCTGGAGCCCTATGGTGTGTCCTTCCACGTGGGTTCCCAGCAGCGCGAGATCAGCAGTTGGGATGCCGCGCTGGGCAAGGTGAAAGTGATCTTCGAGCGCCTGAAAGAGGAAGATGGCATTGAGCTGAAGATGATCAACATGGGCGGCGGCTTCCCGGCCAATTACATGACCCGCACCAATGATCTGCAGACCTACGCTCAGGAAATCACCCGTTTTCTGGAGGAGGACTTTGGCAAGGACTTCCCGGAGATCATCATCGAGCCGGGCCGGTCGCTGATTGCCAACGCCGGTATTCTGGTCAGTGAGGTGGTGCTGATTTCCCGCAAGTCACGCACAGCGCTGCACCGCTGGGTGTTCACCGATGTGGGCAAGTTCAGCGGCCTGATCGAAACGCTGGATGAGGCGATCAAGTTTCCGATTTATGTGGAGAAGAAGGGCGAGCTGGAAGATGCGGTGATCGCCGGCCCGACCTGCGACAGCGCGGATATCATGTACGAGCACCACAAGTACCCGCTGCCGCTGAACCTGGCCATCGGCGACCGCCTCTACTGGCTCTCCACCGGCGCGTACACGACCTCCTACAGCGCCGTAGAATTCAACGGCTTCCCGCCCCTGAAAGAATACTGCATCTAGGCTATCTCACTCGCTACCGCCCCTATGCTCTGCGTAGGGCGCGGTAAGCGCAGCGCACCCGCCGTCTGTGCGCTTGATGCTGGGGCGGTTTTCTCGATAGGGGATCAATGCTAAATTGACGCGCTGACAAAACAGCTTGGGAAACGTTATGGCGGACGCGCAAAAGAAAATCGATCTTGAACCCAGTTGGTTGAGCCACCTGGAACCCGAATTTCAGCAGCCCTACATGCAACAACTCAAGCAGTTCCTGCGCGGCGAAAAACAACAGGGCAAAGTCATCTATCCGCCCTCCAGACACATCTTCAACGCCTTCAATAGCACGCCCCTTGAGCAGGTCAAAGTCGTCATTCTCGGGCAGGACCCCTACCACGGCCCCAACCAGGCCCACGGCCTCTGCTTCTCCGTGCAACCCGGCATCGCGCCACCGCCGTCGCTTAAAAACATCTTCAAAGAACTCGAACGCGATCTCGGCTGCCCCGCACCCAACCACGGCTGCCTGCAACACTGGGCCGAGCAGGGCGTACTGCTGCTCAACGCCACCCTGACCGTCGAGCAGGGCAGGGCAGGTTCGCACCAGCGCCAGGGCTGGGAAGCGTTCACCGACCGGGCGATTGACCTGGTCAACCGGGAGCGCGAGGGCGTGGTATTTCTATTGTGGGGCAGCTACGCTCAGAAAAAAGCGGCCTTTGTGGATCGCAATAAACACCTGGTTCTTAAGTCGGTCCACCCTTCACCGTTGTCCGCTCACCGAGGCTTTATTGGTTGCGGGCATTTTTCGCAGGCGAATCGGTATTTGGTGGAGCGGGGTGAGGCAGAAATAGATTGGTGTTTGCCGCAGGTTTGATGCCTTTTGTCCCTTGGTCTTGAGCTATGAGGTCTCGAGGTTGAGTTACATCGCGTGTATTTACGGCGGGTGCGCTGCGCTTACCGCGCCCTACGCGGACTTGGCAGGAAATTGTCGGATTACGGCTAAGGCCTAATCCGACCTACTGATTACCAGTTGTGGCACAGAGTCGGATGCGGGGAAGGCTGACTGCAGACTCTCGGAGGCAGGGAGCCGACGAGAAGCCCCCAGGGATGGGTTCACG